>NZ_JACGVN010000076.1:0-284 GCF_014077245.1 Colwellia sp. BRX8-9 | reverse complement strand
AAGAATGAGTTCTTTAACAATCTGGAAAGCTGATATAAATAAAGTATTTATGTCGTAATGAACGGTGTCGCGCTGTGATTTACATATGACATAGATATTTACAAAAGCGATTAATAGCGAAAGCTATTAATCAACATTTGTTTACTCTTACTCAGAGTGAACATCTTATTCAAGACACATTTATTTGTGCGTGAAAATGTCAGACTTTACAATTGCTGTGGATTAGTCTCCACGGTGTACTTCGTGTCGAAAGACTACTTAGGGTTGTATGGTTAAGTGACTAA
>NZ_JACGVN010000097.1:0-201 GCF_014077245.1 Colwellia sp. BRX8-9 | reverse complement strand
TAACGACATTCGAAATGGCAATGGTTGAAGAAACAGCACAAGTCTATAAACAGCGCTTAATCGATATCAGTTGGTTTATGCGGGCATTAAACGAGCCTATTGCTCGACAAGCCAATAAAGAAGATGAATGTACTGGGCACTTTTGGGAAGGACGCTTTAAATCTCAAGCCCTGCTCGATGAAGGGGCATTACTTGCTTGTA
>NZ_JACGVN010000077.1:0-279 GCF_014077245.1 Colwellia sp. BRX8-9 | reverse complement strand
AACAGGGTGCCTTTAAACAACTTATGCCAACGGGACAGTACCTCTAGCGTCGTCCAGTTGTTAGCTTGTTCACTATCAACATGAAGGACTAAATGTAAGTGATTATTCATGACAGCATGAGCACATATATCAATAGCAAAGACCTGAGATAATTTAAAAATGCGCTGTTCAATCCAATGACGCCTGTGCTCATAACTGACACCGGTTTCTTTATCAACACCACATAAAAAGGCTTTGCGAACGGTTTGACTGCAAATATGATAATACGGCGTATCAGAT
>NZ_JACGVN010000085.1:0-259 GCF_014077245.1 Colwellia sp. BRX8-9 | reverse complement strand
GCATGTGTTAAGCCTGCCGCCAGCGTTCAATCTGAGCCATGATCAAACTCTTCAATTAAAAAATCGTTTGTGATGCTTAGCCGAAACCAAGACATCTGCTCAATGAATTCTGTCGTGTTACCAACCGAAGTCGATAACTACATAAAACGTACTAATCAAATTAATGATTAATACTTAATCTGTGTGACATCATTATTAAACTGTTTTACGTCTTTCCTTGCCTCTCGTTAGAGAATTAAGAACCGACTATGTAAAATCA
>NZ_JACGVN010000089.1:0-244 GCF_014077245.1 Colwellia sp. BRX8-9 | reverse complement strand
AAACGTTGACATCAAAACTGAGAAGCGTATCATGCGCATCTCGCTTCAGGCAAGGCCTGCAGCAACGGAGCAACGCTCCAAAGGTATAAACGAATGGGTTTTATATCTAACTCTTTACGTTAAGTAAATGAGTTTTTCTTTAACAATTAGTTATCATGCAATTTGTGTGGACACTCACATTACATTGATTTTACATAGTCGGTTCTTAATTCTCTAACGAGAGGCAAGGAAAGACGTAAAACAG
>NZ_JACGVN010000005.1:0-252100 GCF_014077245.1 Colwellia sp. BRX8-9 | reverse complement strand
ATGCGCTGTTCAATCCAATGACGCCTGTGCTCATAACTGACACCGGTTTCTTTATCAACACCACATAAAAAGGCTTTGCGAACGGTTTGACTGCAAATATGATAATACGGCGTATCAGATAAACTGATTTGTTGTGAACGAGGCTTAGGCATAACAATCACCACACTTATAAGAGGGTAATTTAAGTGTAGTTTATTGTTGAAAAAACAAACAAGTTATTATGGGTGGCTTAATAATATTTTTTAGTCAGAACAAGAGCATAATTCGAAAGAAAAAAAGTTGACTAAAATAATCAACATAAAGTAAGATTACTTGGCAACTCATTAATACTAAAAGGATTTATTATTAAAACATCTCATTTAATCTTCCTGTCATCCGTTTTATTATCAGTACCAGCTTTCGCAGAGTCAGAAAAAAAAACAATTAAACATGAATTACAATACGGTGTTATCAATTTGGCTAGTCTTTCATTTATAGATGGAGATTGGTCTGAATTTCCGATTGTCGGTGCCCGTTATAAATACTATTTTTCTCCTGTTGCCGATAATGAACAGCCTTACGATTTGCAATCCCATTTAGGTAGGAACAGTTGGTTAAAAGTTGATTTGAATGCTCTTAACTCTAATCCTAACTTAGCTGGCAAGTTATATTTTAGTCAACGTTGGAGTTTAGAAGCAGATTTTAGCTACCAACACAAAACACATAAAGACAGTTATACTGACCGTAATGGGGCATTAAAGACGAGCAAATATGAAGAAGATGAATTACTCACTGACCTTGTTCTGAACTATGCGGTTAGCCAACAATTGACGTTAGGGATTGGTATCCATAACTACTCTGAAAATAGTGAATATACGGATATCATTGATGATTATGTCGAATCCAATAACTCTCAATATGACAGCGATACTTTAATTGCTATTAAAGCTAGATATACAAGCATTAATGGAGGGAAAGGTTTGGACATTGCTTCTTCAATTTCGCATAACGAAGAACGAATTACGGCAAAAATATTTACCACCTTTTACATTGCTAAACATAACGCTTATAAAGCTGGTGTAGTTTATTCTGATTTTTCTGATGACTGGAATAATGAGACCTTACTCACTATTTCATTGGCACATCACTATTGGTTTTCACACACAACTGCGATTAAATACGGTATATCATGGATAAGAGTTGATGGTAATAATTTCGGCTTGTTAGATATAGATGGAACTTGGCGCTTTTAGCGCTACCACATTATTTAGTCTCTAAAATTGAAATATTAACGGCAGCAATGATCCTAAAGCGGACTTAGAAATTAATGAATGACTAACTATAATGTACATAAAGTGATTATTAGTATTGCTGGCTGAAGATCAGAGGTTTTCACTAAAATGCAATTTCTAAAAAACAAGATAATCTGTTTATCACCTATTAAAAGTCAACTGTCATAAATGATGCCAATATCAAACATTATACTACGTCTGTGGAGCTTCACTCGGTATCGACATACACGAAAGTAATAATGCCATGATGCCATTGAATGGTCTTGCTGCTATAGGCATCGTCACACCTTATGATGTTTCGCAAAAATCATCACCGTACATCCTGAACATAAAAAAGCCCATGTTTAAATGGGCTTATGATATAACGTTACTCTCTGTGCTTTTACATGCTAGTTTCTAAACACAAATCCTATTTAGGGTCGTAGCAACATCAACAGATACCTTTTGCTGTTGCTCTGCATGCTGGGCAACAGAACTTAAGCCATTAGTGATATCTCGACTCAAAGAGGCAACTTCAGCCATATTGGTATTAACCGCTGCAGTTGATTGCTGTTGCTGTTCAGTGCCACTAGCAATTTGAGAGGTTAAGGCATTAACCTCTTTAAAGACTCGACCTATTTGCTCTAACGCTTCAACCACTTCGGCTGAATGCGTTAAACTGTCTTGCGTCAATGCTTGACCACGCGAAATCGCCGTTACAGCATTCGTTGATTTCTCTTGCAGACCTTCAACCATTGAATGAATTTCAACCGTTGCTTCTTGTGTTCTATGCGCAAGTGCTCTTACTTCATCGGCAACAACTGCGAAACCGCGACCTTGCTCACCTGCTCGCGCTGCTTCTATCGCTGCATTTAATGCGAGTAAGTTTGTTTGGTCGGCAATGCCACGAATAACATCCAGAACAGAACCGATATTTGAACACTCTGTTTGCAGTAGCGCTAAGTCTGTCGCCATTTCGGTAACTTCTTTAGAAAAAGCTTCAATGGTTTGCTGACTGGTATTTGAAGAAGTTGTACCTTGCGATAAAATGTCAATAACTTGATTAGTCGTCTCACTTACCTGTGAAGCACTCTCTGAAAGTATACTAGACGTTGACGCGACTTCATCAATAGAGTGAGCCATAAGTTCTATTTGACGGGCAGAATCATCAACGGCTCTCACTGAATCAGTCATTTGTGTGGCCAGTAAAAATGACCCCTCTTTTAACGATTCAGACTCGGTTCGCAATTCAGCAAGCACATCGGATAAGTCTCCAATAAAAGCACTAAGCTCATTGGTGACTTGAGCGAGTTCATCATTACCTTCATCAACTAATGGGCCAGGAGGCGCCTGCTTGGTACTCACCACAAGTGTTAAGTAATGAAGTAACTTTGTTAATCGAGAAGACAGCTGACTTTGAGTAAATATATAACCTGATATTAATTGGGCAATCACTAATAGAGACAATATACCGATAACAGACGACTTACTTAACTCATCTGTAAATAGCAAAATAAATAATACAGCTAATAATCCAAAAACAGCAGTCGGTATAAGTAATTTCACGCTTAAGCGAGTAAACATAGAGTATCCATGATGTTAGTTTAAAAAAAATAGCTGAGATTAAAGCTACTTGTCTTTATTTCCTTATAAATTACCTATTATTTAGCAGTTTTGCTAATAATATTTACTAATTTATACCATTCGACAAAAATCAGCTGTTATTTTAACGATACCAAGTAACAATTGATTGTCGAACATTCAACGTTAACCGCCAGCACTTATAATATAATGATAGGTGCTGGCGGATAAATAAAAAGAGAAAGACAATAAATAGTTTAGCTAAAATCAAAGCCAAACTTTATTTTTATTGGGACATAAACCATTTAATTTTCCCTTTATAACGACATGATTAAAAGTATTGGCTATTTGCTTTGCTTAAATTCACCTAAATCGCCCTTTTTTAGCTAATAGATAAGTTGATTTCTTCTTAGTCAGCACACCAAACTCAGCTACTTTGATTGTTTTTCTTTTTAGTACAACTGCTTTAGTTTTTGTATTGCTAAAATTGTCGCTCACATAAGGTTGAGATGACTCTGCCTAGTTAAGTTTTCATAATATCGGCAGTTATGGCTAAGTGCCCAACTAAATGGATATACATCATAAATAATTGATATCACATTTATCTTTCACTTTTTGGTGTATTCTCATAAAATCAATGAATAGATTATTTAACAAGGCATTCCGTGACTTCAATTCAACATTTGTTCGACAATAATCAGCAGTGGGCTGAAAAGATAAAAAAAGCAGACCCCGATTTTTTTAAACGCTTGTCAGAACAACAAAAACCGGAATATTTATGGATAGGTTGCTCTGACTCAAGAGTACCAGCCAATGAATTGCTCGGTATGTCTCCAGGCGAAGTGTTTGTTCATCGTAATATTGCTAATCAAGTTATCCATACCGATTTAAATTGCCTTTCTGTTATTCAATTTGCTGTAGAAAACCTAAAAGTTAAACATATAATAGTATGTGGTCACTATGGCTGTGGCGGTATTACAGCATCAATTGATAATAAGCGTCATGGGCTAATCGATAATTGGTTAGGGCATATTAAAGATGTTTATCGTTTTCACAAAGAGCGCCTTGATGCCGTTGAAGACCAGCAAACAAAGGTCAACTTACTTTGTGAACTCAATGTGATTGAGCAGGTAGCCAATGTTTGTCATACAACCACATTAGTCAGTGCCTGGAATGCCAATCAAGATGTCACCGTACACGGCTTTGTCTATAATATACACGACGGTATTTTGAAGAACTTAAACGTTTCTTCTAATGGTAAATAACCAATGACCTTAATAATGCCTGACTCACCTAACAGTAAACAACCTTTTGCTTGTGGCGAAGTCGCTTTAGTTGGCGCGGGTCCTGGCGATCCTGATTTATTAACCATACAAGCTTTTCGTTTTATTAAACAAGCTGAAGTCGCCATTTATGACCGATTAGTAAGTGCTGAAATATTAGCGTTATTACCCGAAAATTGTCAGCGAATTTATGTCGGTAAAAAACAAGCAGAACACAGAGTACCCCAAGAAAAAATTAATCAGTTATTAGTTGATTATGCTAAACAAAACAAAAAAGTTTTACGCTTAAAAGGCGGCGATCCTTTTGTTTTTGGTCGAGGAGGTGAAGAAGCACAATATACCTTAAAAAATGGCATCGCTTGTCATATTGTACCAGGAATGACCGCGGCCTCTGCTTGTACAAGCTATGTAGGTATTCCTTTAACACATAGACAAGTTGCACAAAGTTGCACCTTTATTACTGGTAACGTCCAAGACAATGGTGAATTATCACTGCCATGGCACACACTTAACGATAATAAACAAACCGTTGTCTTTTATATGGGGATCAAAAGCTTACCCATTATCAGTGAGCAACTAATCAAGGCGGGTCGTAAAGCTTCAACACCCGCAGCATTGATTTATAAAGGAACAAATCCAGAACAACAAGTTTACCGTGGTACGTTAGCGGGATTGAACCACTTAGTTGAATTACATGATATAAAACCACCAACATTAGTCATTATTGGTGATGTTATTAACACCTTTGATGAGAAGCGCTTGATGAATTTAGGTTATTTATCACCAGAATAATACTAAACACCCAAAAAATCTTTTAAGAAAATCAAGCTCCGCACTGCGCCAATATTAATCATATTGTTCGGTTTATATTAATAATTATAATAACAATTACCCACTCTTTTGATAATAAAAATAATAGGAATAGCGATTATGCAGGGCACCGAGAATATCCCAGGAACGGTTAACTTTTCAAACACAGGTTTAACGAGTAACGATTTACCAAGATTAGACTCTCTAAAATTTGAAATGTTATCGCCGCTTTATGCAAAAAGTAACCGCTATATCTCCTTATTTCTCACCCTGTTTATTATAAGTATTTTATTCATCGTTCAGCTACAACACTTTATTACCTTAACTACTGCAGTAAGTAACTTTCTAAGTTATGTTATTTGGATAATAGCACTGGTTGGCTTTATGAGTACCCTTTACACTATAGTTGCTGATAAAAGAAAGTTTTACGCACTTCGCCAACAAGATCTTAGTTATCAAAGTGGCGTTATTTTTCTCAAAACTGTTAGCCAACCCATGCTACGTATTCAACATGTAGAGCTAAAGCGTGGTCCTATTGACCGAAAAATAGGTTTGGCTAAACTGCAAGTTTTCAGCGCTGGTGGTGCACTGCACACTTTTGAAATCCCAGGTTTACCGTTAGAGAAAGCAGAGAGCATTCGCCAATTTATTCTTGATCACAAAGATGTTAACCATCATGGATAAATCAACACCGACGCTAGAGAGCGACGGAGAAGTAACAATTCCCCCTCTTGGCTCGAAACAAAACACCAAAGACTGGCAGCGTATATCACCTATCGCTATTATGTATTTTTTAGCAAAATTTGTGATGGGATTTTTAAGTAATATCGTCGTTTTTTTACCCGCATTATATTTAGGTTACGATAATTTTATTGCACATCCCCATTTGTGGCTACCAATAGGTTTAGCCATACTCGCCATTATTATGATCTCGACCTTTTTAAGTTTCTACTTCTTTCAGTATCGATTATATCAGGATCATATTGAAATACGCTCTGGCGTAATTTCAAAGAAATACGTTAATTTACCCTTTGCTAAAATTCAAAACGTAAAACTAGAGCAGCCGTTGTATTATCGACTATTCGGTTTTACCTGCCTCCAGCTTGATACTGCAGGCTCCGCTATGCAAGAAGCTAAAGTCGTCGCTTTAAAAGTAGACTTTGCCGAACAACTTAAAGTAGAAATTTTAGCTCAGCATAAAATAGCAAGTTCAACAGTCGCCGATGCCGAGACCGAAACAGTTAATGACTTAGCATCTAAGGATCAAAACAACGAAACTATTTTAAACACACGTAGTATTACAGACCTTATTATTCATGGCTTAACTAACAACAGAATCTGGATTTTCCTCGGTGGCTTAGCACCATTTTTTGATGATTTTGGTCGCTATATTGTTGAATTTTTTAATGGCTTAGGTATCGACCTTGAAAAATTCTTAACGTTTGCTGATAAACCCATGTGGCAAGTTGGTTTATACGCACTGACCTTAACTTTTATTATTTTATTACCTTTTACCTTATTTTCTATCGCCGGTTCTATTATTACTTTTTACCAGTTCACCTTAAGTAAAGTCGACGATCGTTATATTCGCCGTAGTGGTCTGTTAACCAAGTATGAAGTGATCATGCGGTTATCCCGCCTGCAAATGGTAGTTCGTCAACAAGATTGGCTTGATGTGATACTCAAACGAATTAACCTTAAATTTGAGCAAAGCAATAGTGCTTTAAATCAGTATCAAGCGAGTGCAGAAAATAATCGTATTATTGTTCCATCAATTAATCCTAGCGAATGTTTGGCGTTGGTTAACAACGTATACCCAACTAATAAAATGATGACTGTTGATTATCAAAGCATTAGTAAACGCTTTCTTTTGCGTAATCTTGGCTATATTCTCACCCCGATATTTATTTCACTGTTAGTCTTTTTCATCACTGTTGATAAAACTAATTTATTAATGGCTATAATTCCGGGTTATTTATTTGTTGGTTTGTTAATTTTTATGCGTTGGTTTCGTTGGGGCTATGCTAAAGATGAAGATTTTATTTATATCCGTAAAGGTTATTTTGGCGTCGACTATTACTGTTTTCCTATTTTTAAAACTCAACAAGTTCAGTTTAAACAAAGTTGGTTTCAAAAGCGCCACCAACTCAGTTCAGTAAGCATAGTATTAGCGGCAGGCGCTCAAGATATTCCTTTTATCAAACAAGAGTTTGCCTACCAATTACTTGATAATGCACTTTACCAAGTAGAAAGCAGCCGCAAATCTTGGATGTAACTAAGAGATGAACAGCACTAAAATATTCATTATCGGCTTACCTCGCACCGGCACCACCAGTATTTGTGCCGCTATGCTTGAACTCGGCTATACCGTCGCACACACAGCTTATACGCAAAAAACTTTTGATCATGCACAAGTGATCGCCGATACGCCCATTTTTGCTGATTTTAAACGTCTAGATACATTTTACCCTAACAGTAAATTTATCTATTTGTCCCGTGAGTCACAAAAATGGTTACCGTCGATTAAGCAATTACTTCAACGAATGTATATCAATGTCACCCGAGATGATGGTGGTTTTAATACGATCATTAAACGCTGTTACCAGAGTACATTTTCACCTTTTACGTCAGATAATATTGAAGATGATAATTTTTTATCATTATGCTACCAGCGGCATAAGAGTGAGGTTGGGCAATATTTTATTGCTCGCCCACAAGACTTACTGACTATAGATGTTAGCGAGTCAGACAGTTATCAGAAATTACTCAACTTTTTATCTTTAGCGCAAGGAAATGAGTCGGCAAGCTTTGAGCGGCTCAATACGGGTGGCAAAGTGACCGCCTGGAAAGATTTAATCAATAAAAATAAAATAGCGTCGACCAAGAATGGTCGAATAAGTTTACTAACTTATTTAGATGTATCAGGCGAATAACAACAGCACGTTGAGCTCTATAATAAAGTCAACATACTGCTTTTTCTAAACGTTACAAAGCTTCAATTTCAGCGAGTGCTTGACTAAACTCGGCTAAATCTAACTCAACATATGTATTATCATCTGTATCACTAGTTTCTTCTTGCCAATTAATACCAACAATAACGCCGTCTTCACTAAGGTCTTCTAACCAAAATTCCAACCAGTCACTTAAAGTTATTTTAGTCGGTACATATTCCTGCCATTCATCAACACAATGCTTCTGAGCGAGTTCTTGGCTTGACCATAATGGCATAACTTCAGTGTTTTCAAAATTAATAGAGTCAAGTACCACCCAATCTTCTGCTGACTTTTCTTGCAGTGCCCAGAACGATTGGTTGTTTTTAACGTCGACTAAAAAGGTGCTTAAGATTGTTGAATTCATGATTATTGGTATCAATTAATTAATGAGCAGTCTTTAATTATCTCACACCATCTCATTTGCTAATATAACAATTTATTGTAAAAGTATAAAAAATAAGCAAGTATGAATGGATATGGAACAATAATAATAAAAATACTATATGACTGAAGAAGTTAGATTGAAGACATTAAGCATTGATGAATTAGAAATTGGTATGTTCGTTACCACCGTAATGCTTAAACACAGCAAAACAAAAGTAAAAAACCAAGGCAGAGTTAACTCTCAAAGCACAATAATGTCTTTAAAAAAACAAGGCGTTACTCAAGTTATTATCAAACTTGAGTCTGATAAGGAACAAAATAAAAATTTAACAGCTAAAGAAGAGAAACTATCAACTGCAGAGTCAGTGATTTTACCGTGCTCATTAAATGAAGAATTTTCACGTTCGTGTGAAATCTATGATGATAGTAATAAAAAAATTCAGGATTTGTTCGATCAAGCGAAAAGTCAAAAAAATCTATCACCACAGGCAATCAGTTTGCTCGCCTCAGAGATAACCAACTCGGTTATTCGTAATCAATATGCCATAACTATTTTAACGCGTATTCGCCATCACTCTACCTATCAATGGGAGCATGCCACTAACTGCGCCATCTTAGTATGCGGCTTTGCACTTTTCCTTGGCTTAAATAAAGAAACCGCTGAAAAAATGACATTAGGCGCTTTATTACATGATATTGGTGTTGCAAAAATACCCAAAGGGATCATTGAAAAACCAGATAAACTGACAGTTAATGAAATGGATATTGTTAAAAAGCACCTTGCATGGGGACATCAGCTTTGTAAAAAAGATGGCTTTAATGATCCTATTATTATGGATATGTTGATTAATCACCATGAACGATTAGATGGTTCTGGCTACCCGAGGGGTTTAAAAAAAGAAAAACTTTCTAAACTTGCTCGTATTACTGCAATTATTGATGTTTATGACGCTGTAACAGGTGATAAAGCTTATAAAAAAGGTCAACAACCCATTAACGCGTTACGTTATTTATTAGCAGAAAAAGGCAAGTTTGATCAGCAACTTGTTCAACGGTTTATTAAATATTTAGGTGTCCATCCGGTGGGCTCACTGGTTAAACTATCAAATGATAAAATAGCCATTGTAGTTGAAGGCAACAGAGCTGACCCGCTAAAACCTAAAGTAAAAATTTTTTATAGCTTAAAACTCCAAAATTATATTAATTCAAAAGATTGCGACCTTTCACTTGTCACTATTACCATCGTTGGCTCGGCCCGAGCTGAAGACTATAATATTAACATTGCTAAAGTGATACACGACATTGCCAATAAAGCCTAACGTACCTTAAATGTCCTTTTTTAGGCAAAAAAAAGCCGCGTAAGTTACGCGGCATAAAAACATTTGTAAGGGAATAACAAAAGTTTGGTAAGAGCATAGCCCTTAAGAACTAGAGTAATTATACTAATAAACTATTTAATGTAAATACCATACACTAATAAAATTGAAAATTAGCACAATTTTATTTCAAATATCATCTTAATAGTTATTAATAAGCCCTTTTAAACGGTGCTAATCAGTTAATCTTCTTGATAAGACAATAAAAAGCCGAGTAAGAATACTCGGCTTTTAGTTAACAACTTTTATTATCTGATTGATACGTTAAGGCGTCATCTCTTCTTGATCTGCGCCTTCTTTATCAATCACTTCTGGTATCAAGTCTTCTTTAGAAATACCAAAAGCGAGTGCAACAGAGCTTGCTACATAAATAGATGAATAAGTACCAACAAAGACCCCAAACAATAACGCGGTTGCGAAACCATGAATAAGCTCACCACCTCTAAAAAACAGTGCAGCTAATACTAATAACGTGGTTATTGACGTTATAAAAGTACGACTTAAGGTTTGTGTTAACGAAATATTGATAATATCTGCTGGCCCGCCTTCACGTAATTTACGAAAGTTTTCACGAATACGGTCAGACACAACAATCGTATCATTGAGTGAGTAACCTATAACCGCCAATATCGCTGCAAGCACCGTCAGGTCAAACTCAAGTTTTAATACTGAGAACAAGCCCAGTGTTAACAATACATCATGAAATAAAGCAAACACCGAACCTAAAGCGAAACGCCATTCAAAGCGGAATGCTACGTAAACGAGAATACAAATTAGCGCAGTTAACATCGCTAATCCGCCCTGCTCTGCTAATTCATCGCCGACGCTGCCACCAACAAATTCAATACGGCGCATTTCCATGGTTTGCCCTGTGCCTTCTTGTAAGGCACTAAGTACTTCATTACCGAGCATTTCAACGTTTAAACCTTCGCGCTCTGCTAAACGAATAACCACATCACGGCTAGTACCATATAACTGCACAACCGCATCTGGATAGCCATTACTGTCCATTACCGCACGAATTTTGTTTAAATCAGCCGCTTTTTCAAAACCCACCTCAATTAATGTTCCACCCGTAAAATCTAGGCCAAAGTTTAATTTATTGGTCATTAAAGAAAATACAGAAGCAAGCATCAATAAAACACTAAACATCAATGCTCCCTTGCGGTAACTCATAAAGGCGACAGTTTCTTTTAATTGTAAAATTTGCATAAATATCTACGCCCTATATTGAAAGTTTGTCGAGACGTTTTCCGCCCCAAACAGCATTAACTACGGTTCGTGTACCAACAACCGCTGTAAACATTGAGGTAAGAATACCGATAGATAACGTTATCGCAAAACCCTTAATCGGACCTGTACCAATAGCATACAAAATAAGTGCCGCAATAAGCGTGGTAATATTGGCATCAATAATGGTTGAAAATGCTGCCTCATATCCTTGGTGAATAGATTGTTGAATCGACTTACCTTCACGTATTTCTTCTCGTATACGTTCGAATATAAGTACGTTGGCATCTACTGCCATACCAACTGTTAGTACAATACCTGCCATACCGGGTAACGTTAATGTTGCCCCAGGAATTAACGACATTACCCCAACAATTAAGATTAAGTTAGCACCAAGTGCTAGATTTGCTACCACACCAAAAGCACGGTAATAAATAATCATAAAAATAAACACTAAGCCAAAGCCCATTAAAATAGCTTCAAAACCAAGCCTAACATTTTCAGCACCTAATGTAGGTCCAACCGTTCGCTCTTCAACAATTTGAATAGGTGCTACAAGTGCTCCAGCACGTAACAATAATGCTAAATTATGTGCTTCACTTTGGCTACCCGCACCAGTAATGCGGAAGGTTTTACCTAAACGTGCTTGAATGGTTGCTACTGAGATAACTTCTTCTATTTTTTCAAAAATAGTATTCCCTTCAGCATCTTTACGGTCAGTGGGTTTATATTCAATAAATACGGTCGCCATTGGCTTACCGATATTACTTTTAGTCCCATTGGACATTTTTCCACCGCCGGCAGAATCAAGCGAAATATTTACTTGTGGACGGCTATATTCGTCAAAGCTTGAGCCTGCATCAACAATATGATCACCGGTTAGCATCACACGTTTTTTCAATAAAACAGGTTTGCCGTCACGTTCATATAATAACTTAGAGCTTGCTGGCACTCGGCCATTGAGTGCAGCACTTAAATCACCGTCGGTATCAACGAGTCTAAATTCGATAGTTGCCGTTGCATTTAAAATTTCTTTTGCTTTAGCTGTATCTTGCACGCCGGGTAATTCAATGATGATGTGTTTTTTGCCTTGGCGTTGCACAAGCGGCTCAGAGACACCCAATTCATTAACACGATTACGAATAATGGTAATGTTTTGTTGCAAGGCATATTCGCGAACTTCTTTAATTTTTTCATCGGTCATTTTTGCAGACAAAGTTAAATTATCCGCATTTTCTGACATTAAAAAGTCACGGTAGCGTTTTTTCAAAAAGTCATGTGCTGTAGTTAAGTCTTCCGCATTACGAAACTGAACATTGATGGAGTCGTTCGATTTTTTGACACTGCGGTAACGAATTTTTTCGCCACGTAAATCAGTACGAAAGTCATCAACTAAGGCGTCTTGCGCTTTAACTATCGCTTCACTCATGTTCACTTCCATTAGAAAGCTAACACCACCACTTAAATCTAAACCTAACTTCATCGGTGTACCACCAACACTTGCTAACCATGCAGGTGTTGCCGGCGTAAGATTTAACGCCACCGAAAATTTATCGCCTAAACTTTCCTCAAGCAAATCACGGGCACGAAGTTGTTGCTCGGTATCACTAAAACGGACAAGTAATTGGCCATTTTCAAGCACAATACTTGAGAATGAAATATTATCTGCAGTCAAATCGCTCTTTACGCTATCAAGCGTTCCAGCATTGGCTTCAACGCCACGTAAACCTGAAACCTGCACGGCAGGGTCTTCAGGGTATAAATTAGGTAAAGCATATAAAGCACCAAAAGCGACTATAAATAGCACCATCAGTGTTTTCCATAAGGGGTATTTGTTTAGCACAAGTTCATCCTTTTTATTAACGTTCTTTTAAATCATTGCAGGTTAGTCATAATGCTAAACTTGTTTAGCAAGAAGCTAAGCAAATAACTAACCCACTACGAATTACAATGACTTCATTGTGCCTTTAGGTAATACCGCATTGATTGCTGCTTTTTGAAGAACAACTTCAGTACCTTCAGCAACACTTACTACGATATAATCTTTTTCGTCTGAAACTTTCACAATTTTACCGACGATGCCGCCTTGTGTTAAAACTTCATCGCCTTTTGATAATGCTGACATTAGGCCTTTATGCTCTTTTACACGCTTAGCTTGTGGGCGGTAAATCATAAAGTAAAAAACTAAACCAAAAACGGCTAGCATGATCAACATTGATGTGCCATCGGCACCTGCTGGTGCGCCGGTTGCTGCGTGTGCTTCACTGATAAATAAACTCATAATTTCCTCTGATTTTTATTGTTAATAAATGGATAATTCTTTTAATTTGTGTAAATAGCTATTTTAGTTCTGGAACGGGTAATCCGCGTAACGCATAAAACTCGCTCACGAAGTCGTCTAACTTACCTTGCTCTATAGCCGCACGCAATCCTTTCATAACACGTTGATAAAAATGTAAGTTATGTAAGGTATTTAATTGTGAGCCTAGAATTTCATTACACTTATCTAAATGATGCAAATAAGCGCGTGAATAATTTTTACAGGTATAACAGTCACATTCGCTGTCTAATGGCCCTGTATCTGTTTTGTGGCTGGCATTACGGATTTTAATAACGCCGTTAGTCACAAATAGATGACCATTTCGGGCATTACGTGTTGGCATAACACAATCAAACATATCAATACCACGACGCACACCTTCAACCAAGTCCTCAGGCTTTCCAACACCCATAAGATATCGGGGTTTATTCTCAGGGATCAAGGGGGTGGTGTGATCAAGAATGCGGATCATATCTTCTTTGGGTTCACCTACTGATAAACCACCGATCGCATAACCATCAAACTCGATGTCTTTTAAACCTTTAACAGAAACTTCACGTAAGTCTTCATACATGCCACCTTGTACAATACCAAACAAAGCTGATTGATTATCGCCATGAGCAACTTTAGAACGCTGTGCCCAGCGTAGTGATAATTCCATCGAACTTTTTGATTCTTCATGTGATGCAGGATATGGCGTACACTCATCAAAAATCATCACAACATCGGCATCTAAACTGCGCTGAACTTCCATTGAACGTTCAGGGGTCAGCATTATTTTATCACCGTTAATAGGAGAACTAAACTTAACCCCTTCTTCGGTAATCTTACGCATTTTACCTAAACTGAACACCTGAAAACCACCAGAGTCAGTAAGAATTGGTTTTTGCCAATTAATAAAATTATGTAAACCGCCAAACTGTTCAACAATTTCAGTACCAGGACGTAGCATAAGATGAAAAGTGTTGCCTAGAATAATTTCAGCGCCTGTTGCCTCAACATCTTCCATTTTCATGCCTTTAACCGTGCCATAAGTCCCTACTGGCATAAACGCTGGCGTTTCTACTGTACCGCGATCAAACGTTAAACGGCCTCGACGTGCTTTACCGTCAGTATTGATTAATTGATACTTCATCTTGCTTTTTACTGGTTTAGTCACTGGTGCTACTGTTTTATCTGTCATATAGACTTTCTCCAAACCCTCTAGCGAAACAGGCTAGCGGTTGTTTATTATAAATTATTAAACGCTTTGTATGTCATCTTAAATATTGTAATCTTTTTTCGTTAAAAACATCGCATCGCCATAACTGAAAAAACGATATTTTTCATGCACTGCATGTTGATATGCAGACATCATGTGTTCGTAACCCGAGAAGGCGCTAACGAGCATTAACAGTGTTGACTCTGATAAATGAAAATTAGTGATTAAGGCATCAATCACTTGAAATTCATATCCTGGGGTAATAAAGATATCAGTGTCACCATAAAAAGCGCTAAGCGGTAAAGCTTTATCTTTAGCCACCTTAGCGGCACTTTCTATAGAACGTACCGATGTTGTACCAACTGCGATAACGCGACCGCCATTCGCTTTTGTAAGGGCTATCTGTTGAACAACTTCGTCAGATACTTCAACATACTCAGCATGCATAATATGGTCGGCTATTTCATCGACTTTTACTGGCTGAAAAGTACCCGCGCCAACGTGTAAGGTAATAAAAGCGAGATCGACACCCTTAGCTTTTATTTTTTCTAATAAATTTTCATCAAAATGTAAACCTGCGGTAGGTGCAGCAACCGCACCAGGTTTTTCATTATAAACAGTTTGATATCTTTCACGATCGCTGTCTTCATCAGGACGGTCTATGTACGGAGGTAATGGCATATGGCCAATTTCTTCAAGCACAGATAAAACTGATTGTTCACCCTGTATTTCTAATTCAAATAGAGCACCATGGCGACCAAGCATAGTCGCAGAGACTTTGCCTTCTAGAATAAGTTTGTTACCCACTTTTGGTGACTTACTGGCACGAATATGAGCAAGAAAACGTTTTTCGTCGAGGATCCTTTCAACCAAAACTTCAATTTTCCCACCACTTTCTTTTTGTCCAAACATACGTGCGGGTATTACGCGGGTATTATTGAAGATAAGTAGATCACCAGCATTAAGTTGTTCAATAATGTCGGTAAATCCAAGATCAAGGATTTCACCACTATTACCGTTAACAGACATTAAACGACTTGAGGTACGATCCGCTTTCGGATATCGGGCAATAAGTTCTTCGGGTAAATCAAAAGAAAAGTCAGCTACGCGCATGTAAATACCAATTAGAATATCTATTTTAAGAGAATAAAAAACGCGTAATTTTAGTGTTCAGCGCCAACAATAGCAAGTAATAACGCCGATACAGTGGCAATAAAGGGTCAAGAGACCTTAAATATAAAACAGCTCTGTATTTACCTTGTTTATAATCATCATATTGGAAACTTTATCTCCCCTTTTTGACAATTTACCGTATGCTGAGATTATCGATAAATTTATAGTTGAAAATATCATGAACAATATTGCTTTTGCTCTCGCTAAAACCATCCTGAATGGCTTTGAGCGACATATCTATCTTTTTAGTGAAATTACTCAATCCGCAAAAAAACGCTTTGAACTCTGCCAATGGCAAGCGGTTCAAGATGCAGCAAAAAGTAGAACAGACTTTTATGATAAACGTGTTGAAGAAACACTTGAGACCATTAAAAAAGATTTTTTTGTCTCGAATCTTGACGAGCTTTTATGGCAAAACGTTAAGGTAAGTTACGTCGATTTATTAAAAGAACACCATCAACCAGAGCTAGCAGAGAGTTTTTATAACTCTATCTTTTGTCATTTATTTGAACGTAAGTACTACCACAATGCTTTTATTTTTGTAAAAAGTACCGTTGAAAAAATAGAAAACATTGCCAGTCCGGTTATATACACGCGCTATTTGCCAAGTGAGTTAGGCCTAGAGCAAACTATTGCGGCTATTATGAATAATGCCAACTTCAACATTCCCTTTGTTAACTTAGAAAGAGACATGAAAAGTCTTATAAAGTCTTTTCGCGTTCAAGCACATAAAACACGATATAAACTTAGCGAATTGAAGTTCGATATTCTTGATTTTATATTCTATCGTAACAAAGGGGCTTATATTATTGGTCGCGTTATTTCTCCTGGCGGTGAAACACCTTTTATTGTCCCTATTGTTAATAATGAAAAAGAAGGAAAAGCAGCAGGATTATACATAGATGCTTTGTTAACCGAAGGGGCAAATATGGCGGTAGTTTTCGGTTTTGCCCGCGCTTACTTTTTTGTCGACTGTCAGCACCCTTTTGCTTTAGTGCAATTTTTAAAACGCTTAATTCCTCATAAAACCTTAGCCGATTTATATTCAGCCATTGGTTTTCATAAACAAGGTAAAACACAGTTTTATCGCGATTTTCTCAATCACCTCGACGCAAGTGATGACAAGTTTGAATTAGCTGCAGGTATTAAAGGTATGGTGATGTCAGTATTTACCTTACCCTCTTACCCTTATGTTTTTAAAATTATAAAAGATAAATTTGCCCCAAGTAAGACCATGACTAAGCAAGAAGTTAAAGGAAAATATCGCTTAGTTAAATTACATGACCGAGTTGGACGAATGGCTGACACCATGGAATACTCTGAAGTTGCTTTTCCCAAAGACCGTTTTAGTGAAGAATTATTAACAGAGCTGCTCAATGTTGCTCAATCTATTATTCGTTTTGAAGATGAATTAATTATCATCAAACATTTATATATTGAGCGTCGTATGACACCGCTCAATTTATATTTAGCTAAAGCGAGTGATGAGGAAATTGAAGAAGCAATGTATGGCTATGGCAGCGCGATCAAACAGTTAATTGCTGCCAATATTTTCCCCGGCGACATGTTACTCAAAAACTTTGGCGTAACCCGACACGGACGAGTCATATTTTACGATTATGATGAAATAACCTATATGGATGAAGTTAACTTTAGGGTGAAACCAGAAGCCATTACCGAGGAACAAATTTATGCAGCAGAACCTTGGTACTCGGTAGCACCTGGCGACATGTTTCCAGAGGAAATTGCGACTTTTGCGTTGGCAAATAAGAAATACCGCAATGCTTTTTTATTACATCATGCCGATTTGTTAGAAGCCAGTTTTTGGCAACAATGCCAAAAAAGTGTGGCTACGGGTAAATTTGAAGATGTATTCCCCTACCCAGAGGCACTACGTTTTTGTAATAATTAATATTGTATCTGTGATTGTTTGCTTTACCTGACAATAATTGAGTTTAAAACAAACGCAATGTTGTTATTTTAAGCAAACAGTCATTTATTTCATTTTTTTTGACTTTAGCGCTTTACCTTTGCTATTGCTTGCGTATAATTCGAATCCGTTGCAGGGGTGTAGTTCCAATTGGTAGAACAGCGGTCTCCAAAACCGACGGTTGGGAGTTCGAATCTCTCCACCCCTGCCAATTATTTTCTTAGCTATTTCTAGCTAAGATCAATAGTATTATCTTTATAAATCATCGTAAACCTAATAGTTACTCAGTCATATCTAAATAAGAGCGGTCGTTATACTTATTAAAGTATAATTTATATTTAGGTGAAGAAATAAAAATATAACCTATAATATATTTATTGCTTCTAATAATATCTGACTGGAATAATTTGACACTTTTTAGTACTGTGCCCCAAATAAAATCACCCTCTTTATTATTTTCTTTATATTTTATAATATTTAGCGCTGTTGCCACAGAAATAACCAGTGAAGTAAATTTAGATACCGATTATCAGTCTATCCGTAATAATACGTCGATTTCATTTCAAGAAAAAGAAAATAGCTATACTAAACTGCTTGAACAAGTAACGCCGTTTGAAAACAAGCGCTTTGAAGCACTAATTATTAATCAGTTGCATTACAATGCTATCTTACAAGGAGATACTGTTAATGCTCAACGATGGCTAGATCGCTTTAAAAAAAACCTTAATCAAATCATTTCAAAAAAATCCTTACTCGCGTTAAATCTTCTATTAAAAAAAAATCAGCTGCTTGAGTTACAAAATGATCAACAACATCTGCCAGCATTAAAGATTTCCTTGGCGTTATTTAATCAGATGAACAACGTAATAATAAAAAAAAATAACAGTATTTTAAATGATGATGTCTACCTGACCAACCGAGATGTTGCTGAAATTAATAATTTAACTGGTATTTCGTATTTCTCAATTGGCGACTATGACCAAGCACAACAGTATTTTATTACTAGTTTGCGTTTATATGAAGACTTGCAGGCTTTACAAGGTGTCGCGGCGGCGCTTAATAATTTATCCCTAATTAGCTGGGCACAAAAAGATTTTCATGCTGCCTTAAAATATTTAGAGAGACCTATAGAGATATCACAACAGCTTAACGACAGTGCGCTTTATATCATTAACATTTCAAATCAAGGTATTTATTATACCGAGCTCAAACAGTTTGAGAATGCAATCGTATCCTATAAAAAAGCGATTAATCACCCTGACAGTAAATATTTTCCTAAAGAGACATTAGGCGCCATTATTGGTCTCGCCGATGCCTACATTACAATTAATGAATTAACATTAGCAAAAAAGCAATTAGAAGAAGCGTTGCAATTAACTGCAGCAACCAAGAATAAAAAATCACAAATTAGTGCGGAAGGCTTTATTGGCGATATTTATCTACTGCAGGGAGAGCCTCTTCGAGCGTTAGCCATTTATAATCGCGCATTACTTTACTATCAAGAGACCAAACTTCAACAACTTGAAGCAGAGACTTATAAACGCATCAGTAAAGCTTATCAAGCGCAGAAAAAATGGCAACAAGCCTTTAATTTTTATGAAAAACATATCCTGTTAATTAATAAACTTAATGACGAAGCACAGCAAAAATCAATCAGGGTCTTACAAAATCAATATAAAGCAGAAGTAAAACAGAAAAAGATCAACTTATTACAAGCTGAAAATCAATTACAAACATTAGAGCTACAGTCAGCAAAAAATCAAAGTGTTGTGACCATTGTTATTAGTCTATTTTCCTTAATCATTTTATTACTTACGGTAAATCGTCATTATATACGAAAAGAAAAAGTACGTTTAACACGCCACAATAATGAAATCAGAGCCAATGAAGAACAGTTGACGTTATTGTCTATTGCTTTTAAGAATACGGCTGATGCGGTATGGATAACCAATAAAGACTTCGAAATTGAAGTAGTAAACAATGCTTACGTTACACATACCCACAAGCATAAATCTGAAGTAATAGGTCAAAAGGTAGTTTTTGCAGAAATAAATGGCCAGCCTGCTGATTTATCTGAAAAATTACGCACTCAGGCTATGGTGCATGGTAGTTGGTTAGGGGAGCTTTTTGATCAAAAATCTACCGGTGAAATTTATAGTTTAGAATTAGAGATTGAAGCGATAACAAACGATAATAATGAAATTATCCATTATCTTGGTGTTTTTAGAGACATTACTGAAAAAGTAAAAATACAACAGCAATTAAGTAAGCTTGCTACCCACGATGATTTAACCGAATTGCCGAATAGAACCCTATTGCATGAATTGATTGTCCAATCTTCTTTGAACTCTCAGCGCTCTCAAAAATCACCAACCGTACTATTACTCGATGTAAATAGTTTCAAAAAAATTAATGACACTTATGGCCATAGTGCCGGTGATGAAGTTATCCGTGAAATTGCCGATCGTTTAAGTACGGTATTATACCCAAAAGACGTTATTGCACGTATTAATGGTGCTGAATTTTGTATTTTAGTTGAGCTTTCTGACCCTAATTATGGTGCTATCGCTGTTGCACGGAAAATACTGTCTTGTTTTGACACTGCATATGTATTTGATGACCACCAGTTGCCTGTTACAGCAAGCATTGGCATTACTCGATACCCTGAAGATGCTGATGTTCCTCAGGAGCTATTAAGAAAAGCAGCGTTAGCAATCTTTGATATTAAAGCTCAAAAAAAGAATAATTATCAATTTTTTGAACAGCGCATGAACAGTGAAGTTGCAGAACAATTAGCGCAAGAACAAAGGCTACTCACAGCAATAAAAAATGAGACCTTTGAATTTTATTATCAACCCTTTGTTGATACTAAATCTGGCTTAATTTCGGGTGCAGAGGCCTTAATCCGGTGGATTGAAGCGGACGGTAATATTATTTACCCTGACAGTTTTATTCCCTTTTCTGAAAAGCTTGGTCTAATAGACCAACTTGATAAAATCGCAATAAATAAGGTCTTCGCTCAAGTTGCTTTATGGCAAAAACAAGCGTTAGACTTTGGACCTATTGCCATTAATTTATCAGCAAAAATGTTTTCTGATTCAGCAGCCCTTATTGCACTTTTAAAAGCGAAACTAAACCAATATGGCATCTCTCCCGCCAGGATAAAAATTGAAATTACTGAAGGCATGTTACTGGATAAAATAGATATCGCTATTTTAACCATGCAACAGCTTAAGGCACTTGGCTTTAAGCTTTCATTAGATGATTTTGGTACAGGTTTTTCTTCTTTAAGTTACTTAAAACAATTTCCTATCGACATTCTCAAGATTGACCGTTCGTTTATTATGGGAATGCATGAATCTTCAATCGATCAAAGTATTGTTCGCTCTATTATTAACTTGGCTAATAATTTAAATTTAAGTGTTATCGCAGAAGGCGTGGAATTAAGTGAGCATTTAGCGTTTCTCCAACAATTAAACTGTCAGGAGTATCAAGGTTATTATTTCAGTAAAGCCATTGGTTTTAAAGAGTTAGAGCAACTAGTCATGACTCAAATCAAAACGCTATAAAGTACAATGGCTTTATCTTTTAATTTGCGATTAATTGAGAGTCACAGGATTAATACACCACCAATAATAACGGGTATATTTGGTATTAAGTGAAAATTCTGTCATTATGTGCTTCTTACTTACGCTATGCTTTATCGCCTTAATTTATGACCATGACTAAAAGACAGTTTTCGCACTTGCAGGCTATGGGTATTGAACTTTGGCAGTTAAAAAATAGCGAAAAAACGAACAATAGCGACCACCCTCTTTATTTAGACATTGAACTTGCTACATTAGTTGATACTCATATATTTACCGACATCCTGCATTCTTTAGGTTGCTCTATTGGTGAAGTAAGTTGCAATAATAATGCCTTATCGATAGGTTTATTAACCTGGCAATTTAGTGAACAGACTGATATATCACTAACAAAGCATCACTTGGTTACCCCGTCGATTAACGTTTTGAAAAATTCTCCGCTATTAAAACAAACACTTTGGCAAAAACTACAAGAAATTCAATAAAATGACCTTTAGCTATCATAAAATATCAAGTAACGACGTAGACTTATTAATCCCTATAGAGAATGCTTGTCACTCTCACCCATGGAGTGAAAAAACCTTTAACAGCTGTATTGGCGCGCGATATTTTGGTCATTACTTACAAGTGGATAATAAGTTAGTGGGGTTTTATATTGGCGAGCATGTCGCTGGTGAAGCAACGTTAATGGATGTTTGTGTATTACCAACACTGCAGGGCAAGGGTTATGGTAAAGCATTACTAGAACACTTTTTTATGCAATCAAAACAACTTAACAATACAGTTATTTGGTTAGAAGTTCGAGCAAAGAACATCAGTGCTCAAATGATGTATATCAATAGTGGTTTTATTGAAACTGGCAGAAGAACAGGTTACTACCCAAGTGCCTCTGGTTTCGGTTATGAAGACGCTATAGTCATGAAAAAAGTGCTCTAATACCTAATAAAGCAGGCATAAATGAGATTCCAGTTAATAGGGTTCAGTAAAAAAGCTGCTTCAACAATAAGAGCGACAAGAGTTAAAACCATCATACACGAAACAAAATAAAGCCTCTTTAATCATGACAATTAAAGAGGCTTTTACATATCACGGTTTCACGAATAAGCGTTTAAGCTATTCACACAAGTAAGTAAACTACCAATTTTCAACACCTTTCATGTCTGGTAATTCATGGGCGATACCCTTATGGCAATCTATACAGGTTTTTTCGCCAGAAGCCAGTGCACTTGAGTGCATTTTAACACTTCGATTACCTTGTTCTGAAAAGTCCATGTACTCAAAGTTATGGCAATTACGACATTCCAGTGAATCATTCTCTTTCATGCGTTTCCATTCACGTTCTGCCAATTCACGGCGATGATCTTGAAACTTTTCTCTTGTGTCGATCAAGCCAGTAAGCATACCCCAAACTTCTTTACTCGCCGCAATTTTACGAACGATTTTATGAGTCCATTTTTTGGGAACATGGCAGTCAGGACAAGTAGCACGAACGCCAGAACGGTTAGAGTAATGAATAGTTTCTTTGTATTCTTCATAAACATTATCTTCCATTTCATGACAACTAATGCAGAACTCTTCGGTATTGGTCACTTCAAGGGCGGTATTAAATCCCCCCCAAAAGATAACACCGCCAGCAAAGCCGATAGCTAAAATAAACCATAAGGCGGCACTGCTTGGCGACTTTAAATACGAAAGTAAGCTTTTTATTTTTGATTTTTTGGTCATGTTAATCCCCTAAATTACGTTTAGATAAACCATTATTTAATCATTACCTAACGATTCAACGGGTTTAAAAAGATTATCAACTAACTCAGGTGCATCAGCTTGTGTAACATGGCATTGAGAACAAAAGTAGCGACGCGGAGAAACATCTGACAGTGTTTTACCGTCACGTGTTTCAAAGTGCGTTAAACTTATTTTGGTTGCGCCGGTTTCTCTCGCATATTTCCAACCATGACAAGTTAAACACTTATTACTGTCTTTATTGACCCGATAACCACGTGTTTGATGAGGCACAACAGGTGGTTGATGCACATAATTACGCTGAATAGGATTTTTATCTTTAATGACACGTTTAAGCGCTTCTGCACTTTTGGTTTCATTAATTTTAGCTATGCCACGAATAGTCTCTAAACCGCCTGTCGTTACTTCTTGATAAGCTTGTACGCTTAATGCCATGGCTAAACTGGCTGTTATCATTATTATTGATAATATTTTCATTTTTTACCTCTACCCGGTAGATTAAGTAAATTTAATTAGTGCTAAACAGTGACTTTTTTCACTTTCACCGCACATTTTTTGAAGTCAGTTTGTTTAGACAAGGGATCGGTAGCATCTAGGGTTAACTTATTAACCAATTGTTTTGCATCAAACCAAGGCATAAAAACTAAACCTTTCGGGGGTCTATTACGGCCACGAGTTTCAACACGAGATTTCACTTCACCTCGACGAGATTCAATCAAAACCTCATCACCACGGCGTAAACCTCTTGCTTTAGCATCGTCAGGGTGGATAAATAACACCGCATCAGGAAATGCTTTATGAAGTTCAGGTACACGCGCAGTCATAGAGCCTGAATGCCAATGTTCAAGAACACGACCGGTACTCAGCCATAAGTCGAATTCTTCATCAGGTGACTCTGCCGCTGGTTCGTAGGGTAAGGCAAATATATTGGCTTTTTTATCTTTATGGCCATAAAACTGCACTTCACTGCCTTTCTCTACATAAGGGTCGTGCCCCTCACGAAAACGCCACTTAGTTTCTTTACCATTAACAACCGGCCATCTAAGGCCACGCTCTTCGTGATAGCGATCAAAGGGGGCTAAATCATGACCATGTCCTCGGCCAAAGGTTGCATATTCTTCAAATAAGCCTTTTTGAATATAGAAACCAAAATAATCACCTTCAAAGTTAGTATCACCTTTGGATTCACTCATTGGGAATTTATCTACGTTACCGTTTGCATAAAGCACGTCAAACATAGTTTTGCCACGGTATTCAGGATTCTTGGCAAGTAATTCTTCAGGCCATACTTCTTCAATTTTAAAACGTTTAGAAAATTCAACTATTTGCCATAAATCTGAACGCGCTTCACCTGGCGCATTCACTTGTTGATGCCAAAACTGTGTACGGCGCTCTGCATTGCCGTACGCTCCCTCTTTTTCTACCCACATAGCAGTAGGTAAAATCAAGTCAGCCGCCTGTGCCGTTACCGTTGGGTAAGGGTCTGAAACGACAATGAAATTTTCTGGATTACGATAGCCAGGGATCCCTTCTTCATTAATATTTGGTCCGGCTTGCATGTTGTTATTACACATAACCCAATATGCATTTAATTCGCCATCTTTAAGCATACGATTTTGCAGAACTGCATGGTAACCGGGTTTAGGTGGAATAGTGCCTTCAGGTAATTTCCATATTTTTTCAGCTATCGCTCTATGCTTAGGGTTTTTAACAACGAGATCGGCAGGTAATCTATGTGAGAAAGTCCCTACTTCACGCGCCGTTCCACAGGCTGACGGCTGTCCGGTTAATGAAAACGGGCTGTTACCCGGTTCAGATATTTTACCCGTTAATAAATGCACGTTGTACATGAGGTTATTTGCCCAAACACCACGAGTATGTTGATTGAAACCCATCGTCCAAAACGAAGTCACTTTAACTTTAGGATCCGCATAAAGTTTAGCCAGCGTTAATAATTTATCTTCAGAAACACCCGAAAGTTTTGATGTATATTCAATACTATAAGTGCTAACAAATTTAGCAAAGTCATCGAAGCTCATCGGTTTAGATGCGCCACTGTCAGGATTTTTAGCCGCTTTTTGTAATGGATGAGTAGGACGTAAACCATAACCAATATCAGTAACACCTTCGCGAATATTGACATGCTTTTTCATGAAATCTTCGTTAACGGCGTTATTTTGAATAATATAATTAGCAATAAAGTTTAATATCGCTAAATCTGTTTGTGGTGTAAAAATCATACCGTTATCAGCAAGTTCAAAACTTCGATGCTTATACGTTGATAATACGTTTACTTTTACATGAGGATGACTTAAACGACGGTCAGCTAAACGCGACCATAAAATAGGATGCATTTCCGCCATATTAGAACCCCAAAGGACAAATGCATCGGCGTGTTCTAAATCATCATAACAACCCATAGGTTCGTCGATACCAAAGGTACGCATAAAACCACCCACAGCTGACGCCATACAGTGACGAGCATTAGGATCAAGATTGTTGGTTAAAAAGCCCGCTTTCATTAATTTTGAAGCGGCATAACCTTCCCAAACAGTCCACTGACCCGAACCAAACATACCAACTGAGGTTGGGCCTTTTTTCTTTAAAGCGGCTTTAAATTTTTCAGCCATAACATCAAAGGCGGTATCCCAGCTTACCGGTGTAAACTCACCTTCTTTGGCATAAACACCATCTTTCATCCGTAATAACGGTTGAGTTAATCGGTCTTTCCCATACATAATTTTGGATAAAAAGTAACCTTTAATACAGTTAAGACCTTTGTTAACTTCTGCTTGAGGGTCACCTTGAGTCGCCACCACTTTTCCTTCTTGTGTTCCAACAAGCACACTACAACCTGTGCCACAAAAACGACAAGGGGCTTTATCCCATTTAATGGTAGTATCCGACGATTTAGTCAGCAAGTTTGAAGCTGAAGATGGCACGGCGATACCTGCGGCGACAGCTGTTGCTGCAATGGCGTTCGCTTTTATAAAATCACGTCTTGTTAATGTCATACCTTTATCCCCTGATGTTGTGGTAGCCCATAATCATTATGATGAAAAATCAATGATGAAGAGATCACACCCGGTAAATTACTCATATCTGTAATGGTGTTAATAAGGCCTTTGCCTTTTTCACCTCTGTTTAAATCATTTTCTTCTATGGTAACCACCATAGAGCCGTTATCAGCAATCTCATGCACTTCAGCGCCAGGAAATCCGCCCAGTTCTTCGGCCACTTTCGCGGTATTACTTGGCTGAGCAACAAAAAGCACACCAGCAATATTAATAGGTTTTTCTTCTAGTAGATTGATCACGATTATTCCCCTGCCGGCTTAATACCTAACATTTTTAAAAGTGCGATAGCGACTAAAGCGGTACCGGCAAAACCAGCTAAAAAAATAACAGGCATCGATGAATATCCTAAGATATTCCAAATCATTTGTTCAAGAGCGCTCATATAACTCTCCTATTAGTATGTGTGGGTTGCTCACCCACAGAATTTTTTGGTGTTAATTCAATAGATGATTGCGGGCAAATAGCAACACAGGCCCCACAATTTGTGCAGTCACTAAGTTTTATCTGGGGTTGTGGTACTGATGAATTTATATATTTAAAAGATATAGCTTCTGTCTCACAGCTATCTTGACAACTTTGACAAAACACATCGTTAACCGCTAAGCAATCGCCCTTTATGGAGATATCTAAATCCCAAGCATTTACTTCTGGAGCAAGTGCACGTTCGGCAAAAAGTGGCTGTTGACAACTTTCAACGCACGCTTGACAAAAAGTACACTCTCCTTTTAAAAAGTTAACTTCAGGGAAACCGCCATCACCTTTTTGAATGATATTTTCAGGACAAGACGTTAAACAGTCACCACATTGTGTGCAGCCATCAATAAAAGTGGCTTCATTGAGCACCCAAGGCAATCTGATTGCCGGAGCGGTTGTTAATTTTTTTGCTTTAAAAAAGTTTCTTCTAGCTAAATCAACCATGCTATCTCGTTATTTTTACATCATATTTCAGACTTTCTACCCAAAGAGTAATTTATCTTATACTCGAAGGTGAGATATTGATTTCGATCAAGACTTTCAAATAACATGACTATTAATCTCTTTATTAAATTCAAAAAAATCAGCTTGTATTGAATTTATTATTGAATCTCAACCTTAAAAATAACCAATCAAATAATTATTATCTGCACGATCACTTACCACTTAATCAAATAACAAAAGAAAAAGTGTTAATGTCTCGGATTCTTGCTAAAAATAATCATTTAAAGACAGTCCCCTAATGCGGCTATTTATATTTATGGTACAATGCGCGCAAAATTTAGGATTGTTCACATGTCCTTTCAGTATTTAAAAAAAGCATTTTATGTGCATCAGCATGTACACCAAAGAGAACTTTTAAAACATGACAACGCTACAGGCTAATGAAGTCAATCTAAGACGTACTTTCGCAATTATCTCTCATCCTGATGCGGGTAAAACCACCATCACTGAAAAAGTATTACTTTTTGGTCAGGCTTTACAACGAGCCGGCACGGTAAAAGGTAAAAAATCAGGCCAGCATGCAAAGTCTGACTGGATGGAAATGGAGAAAGAGCGTGGTATTTCTATCACGACCTCTGTAATGCAATTTCCTTATAACGGTTGTTTAGTTAATTTACTGGACACACCTGGTCACGAGGACTTTTCAGAAGATACCTACAGAACACTCACCGCGGTTGATTCATGCTTAATGGTTATCGACGTAGCTAAAGGTGTTGAGGCACGAACTGTTAAGTTAATGGAAGTAACGCGTTTACGTGATACGCCCATCATTACTTTTATGAATAAAATGGATCGTGATGTTCGTGACCCAATGGAAGTTATGGATGAAGTGGAAGATGTGCTGAAAATAAAATGTGCCCCTATTACTTGGCCGATTGGTATGGGTAAAGAATTTAAAGGTGTCTATAACATTTTAACTGACGAAATATTTTTATATAAGTCAGGACTTGGCCATATGATCCAAGAAGAAAGAATTATCAAAGGGCTTGATAACCCAGAGTTAGATAAGGTCATTGGAACTTATGCTGACGATTTACGTGAAGAATTAGAACTGGTTGCGGGTGCATCACATGAATTTAATTTGGAAGAGTTTTTAAAAGGTGAACTAACGCCAGTATTCTTTGGTACGGCTTTAGGTAATTTTGGTGTTGACCATATGCTTAATGGTTTAACTAAATGGGCACCAAAACCTTTACCTCGTTTAACTGATGTTAGAGAAGTAACCGCTCAAGAAGAAAAATTCACTGGCTTTGTTTTTAAAATTCAAGCGAACATGGATCCAAAACACCGTGACCGTATTGCTTTTATGCGTATTTGCTCAGGTAAATACGAAAAAGGCATGAAAATGCGTCAAGTACGTATTAACAAAGATGTAAAAATTGCCGATGCCGTAACGTTTATGGCTGGAGACCGTGCACATGTAGAAGAAGCATATGCCGGCGATATTATCGGTTTACATAACCACGGTAGTATTCAAATCGGTGATACCTTTACTTCAGGCGAAATGATGAAATTTAGTGGTATTCCAAACTTTGCCCCTGAAATGTTTCGTCGTATTCGTTTACGTGATCCATTAAAAGCTAAACAATTACAAAAAGGTTTAATACAACTTTCAGAAGAAGGTGCTGTGCAAGTATTCAGACCTTTCAACTCAAACGAGATGATAGTTGGCGCGGTCGGTGTATTGCAGTTTGAAGTCGTTGTACAACGTTTAAAAACTGAATATAAAGTTGACGCTATATACGAACCGATAAGTGTAGCAACTGCACGCTGGTGTACTTGTGATAATGAAAGAACACTAGAGCAATTTAGCAAAAAAGCTTATGACAATTTAGCACTAGATGGTGGTAATAACTTAACGTATATTGCTCCAACTATGGTGAATTTGAATTTGGCACAAGAGCGTCATCCTGACATTCAGTTCCACAAGACCCGAGAACACTAAGTTTTTCTGCGTAGTAGGTATTTTACCCGCGTTGTTCGATACTTTTTATTGGCTTATTTAGTAAACTAAACTCACCAATAAAAAGTAACAAACGCTTTGCTAAAATGCCATATACTTGCAAAAAATGAGCAAATAATTTCTATTAAAAGAAAACAGAGATCAAAATGAATATTAAGCAATTACTAAGTGAAAAAGTATCTGCGGCCATGGTTTTGGCTGGATTGCCTGAAGGCACTAACCCAGCGGTAAGCCTGTCAAGTCGCCCTAATTTTGGTGACTACCAAGCAAATGGTGTTATGGGTGCAGCTAAAAAACTGAAAATGAACCCACGCGAATTAGCGACCACCGTTGTTAACCACTTAGATTTAGCTGGTATTGCTGACCATATAGAATTAGCCGGACCGGGGTTTATTAATATTCATTTAGACAAATCATGGTTAGCCGCTCAACTCGCTAAAATGACTGATGATGAAAAATTAGGTGTAACCCAACGTGGTGCCACTGAAGAAGACAAAAAACAAACGGTTATTGTTGATTATTCAGCGCCAAACCTTGCCAAAGAAATGCATGTTGGCCACTTGCGTTCAACCATTATCGGTGATGCAGTAGTACGTGCATTAGAGTTTCGTGGTGACAAAGTCATCCGCCAGAATCACATGGGTGACTGGGGCACACAATTTGGCATGTTATTGGCGCACTTAAGCGACAAACTCAATGCCAACGAAGTTGCTGAAACTGCACTTTCTGATTTAGAAAACTTTTACCGCGAAGCGAAAGTACGTTTTGATAACGAAGAAGGCTTTGCTGACCGTGCTCGTAATTATGTGGTAAAACTGCAAGGTGGCGACAAAGATTGCTTAGTCTTATGGAAATTATTCATTGATATATCTATTGCCCACAGTGAAGATATTTATCAAAAACTTAATGTTACTTTAACCCGCGACGATATCATGGGCGAAAGTGCGTATAACGAAGATTTACCCAAGGTTGTTGATGAATTAATGACTAAGGGTATTGCTGAAGTTAGCGAAGGCGCAAAAGTGGTTTTCATTAATGAAATGGCGAATAAAGACGGTGATGCCCCCGTTTTTATCATCCAAAAAACCGGTGGTGGCTATTTATATGCGACCACAGATTTATCTGCTTGTCGCTACCGTAGCAATGAACTAAAAGCTGACCGTATCATTATTTTTACCGATGCCCGTCAAAGCTTACATTTTAAACAAGTAGAAATTGTAGCGCGTAAAGCAGGGTTACTGCCAGAACATGTTGGTTATGATCACTGCCCGTTTGGTATGATGATGGGTGACGATGGTAAGCCATTTAAAACAAGAACTGGCGGTACTATAAAATTAGCAGAATTACTTGATGAAGCCATTGTTCGTGCAAAAGCGGTCATTAAAGAAAAAAATCCAGATTATCCTGAAGATAAGCTAAATGAAATTGCAGTAAAAGTAGGTATTGGTGCGGTTAAATTTGCTGATTTATCTAAGAATAGAACCAGCGACTATATTTTTAACTGGAAAACCATGTTGAGTTTTGAAGGCGCTACGGCTCCTTACTTGCAGTATGCTTATTCACGTGTTCAAAGTATTTTCAGCAAGGCAAAAATTGAACAAGTAAACTTTAGCGCTGATATCACCATTATTGAACCACAAGAAAAAGCCTTAGCGTTAAAATTACTCCAGCTTGAAGAAGTGCTAGATGCGGTCATTAGCGAATCTATGCCTAACCTATTGTGTAATTATTTATATGAGTTAGCGAGTTTATACATGAGCTTCTACGAGGCTTGCCCTATTCTCAAAGAGGGTATTGACCAAGATGTAAAACAGTCTCGCTTAGCACTTTGTTTAAGTATCTCGAAAACCTTAAAACAAGGCTTAGATATTCTTGGCATTGACGTTATGGAACGCATGTAGTCTGCATAAAAGCACATATGGCATTAGCCCTTGTTTACTCAAGGGTCAATGCCAAAAAATTGAAATAGTTTCAGCATAGAGCAAGTATTAAGGTAGGAAGTGTCAATAAATGAAAGTGCTAATCGTTGATAGTACAGACCAAAAACTCTTGCCATTAAAGCAGGCATTTTATAATGGTCCTTGCCAAACCGCTTATGTTGATAACGGCAAACATGCCCTGAAAGCCTTAAAGAAATATAAATTTGACGCTATTATTAGCGTATTGGATTTAGGACAAATAAGTGGCTTAGATCTTCTTAAAGCCATAGCACTTAAACATCCTGCTATGATACGAATAGCAATTACTAATGATAACATCGCACAGAGCCAGCTTAATGGTCAAGCCGCTAATAATTGCCATTACACTTACGCACTGCCGCTTAACGTTGAAAATATTCATCAAACCATCACAGCCCTTGGCGATGATAATAAAGCGATCACCAAAGATCATATTATCAAGGCAGTTGCCAAAGTTAAAACATTACCAAGCCCACCCAAAGTCTATTTACAACTCAATGCAATTTTAGAAGAAAGTAATACCGATTCAGGAAAAATATCAGAGATAATTTCTCAAGACCCAGCATTAGCCGCTAAAGTATTGCAGTTTTCCAATAGTTCCTTTATGAAGCAAGGCAAGCCAATCAACGACATTAGCGAAGCAATAACACGTATGGGACTAGAAACACTCTGCTGTATTGTTATGACGGCTGAACTTTTTTCTTATGAACCCGACATTGCTGACTTTTCATTGATCAAAGAACAACTACACTGTTTATCAACGGCCCGCTTGGCCGCTTCAATGGTGAAAGTAGAACTTAAGCGAGATGCTCTACTTGCGGGTTTATTGCACGACATTGGTAAAATTGTACTATTTGAGATGGACCCAACACTTACAAAAACATATTTTCAATATCGGCTTAAAAATGCCAACAATAATGCCTTAGAGCAAAAAATATTTGGCACAGATCATAACCATGTTGGTGGCTATCTCCTGCACCTGTGGAGCTTTTCTTATCATTTAATTGAGGCGGTAGTTATGCATCATCAGCCGGAGAAGCTCTTAAAAAAATCATTTGGTATCGCACAAGCCGTTTATCTAGCCGATATATTATTAAGAGAGCAACAACCCGAGCCAAAATTTATCGAGCATTTTAAATTAGAAAATGTGCTTGGCGCTTTGGAAAAAAGAGCAGCAAAGCTAAGGCAGTAATCACCAAGCTAAACTTTAGATAAGCTATAATTTCACACATCCATTATTTACACTTCAAGTAAAGCCGATTAATTTATGAAATTTACCGATAGCCACTGTCATTTAGATTTCAAAGCTTTTACCCATAAAGGTAGTGCTTCAACAAATTTACTGCTTGAGCAATGTGCAAAGGAAAGTATTCATCAAATTATTGTTCCTGCGGTTAGACCAGATAACTGGCAAAATGTTTTAGCCTTAGCCCATCATAATAAAAACCAACCTTTGAGTGATTGCAATGTTTTTGCCTGCTTAGGTATTCATCCTTGGTTTTTAGAGGGATTAGCGCAAAAAAATCTCGATGACTTAGCGCAAAAAATATTAGAGAATAAAACGCAAATAATTGCAATTGGCGAAGCTGGGCTTGATGGCGTTATCGCAAAGCAGCAAGATAATATTAACCAACAAATGTTATTTTTTGAATTCCAACTTAACCTTGCACAACAGCATCAACTGCCGATTATTGTTCATCACCGGCGCACGCACAACGAAACGATCACACTATTAAAACAAATAAAAGTTTCCCGAGGAGGTATTATTCATGCTTTTTCAGGAAGCTACCAGCAGGCTTGCCAATATATAGATTTGGGATTTAAGTTAGGCATCGGTGGCACAATCACCTACCCTAGAGCGGAGAAAACAATAAAAGCCATTAAGCGCTTACCTTTGAGTAGCCTAGTATTAGAAACAGATGCACCTTCGATGCCGCTAAATGGTTTTCAAGGCGAAGATAACTCACCTCTGCGTGTTATTGATGTTTTTGAAAGATTAGCCGAATTGCGCCAAGAGAGCAAAGAAGAAATAGCCGAAAAAATTGAAGATAATATTTCAACCCTCTTTCAGTTGGCTCAGCGATGAAACGGATTAACTAGCTCCATCAAATGATGCCTACTTAAGTCAGCCTTTTATCTTTATCGACTAATCTAAACCCCTGACGACTAAACCGGTTGAGACCTCTGGTAAGCAGAAAGCCAACGACGCCAGCGATTATCATCATTAAACGTAACAGCGTAAACTGTTGATCATTATTTTTTAATAACTTAGTGGTTAAATAGTTTTTGTCTAGGGTTAAGCGAACGTAGCCAATTAATCTTTCTTTACGGATTTCACTAACGAAAGGCACGGCGAATTCACTCTTATTTAATTTATATTCAGACAGCCCAAAAAGAGCTTTGACGCTTTTTGCATTTTGACTGCTAATAATTAATTGCCCTGATAAATCATAGAGATGAATTTCTTTTATTACCTCAGCCAGTTGCAATTCATCAACGTAGTTTTGCAGTAATTGTCGACTCTCTTTCGTGTTAACCTCGGTGATTAATACAGATAAACCTGCTGAAGCTTGTTGCAAATACTGCTGACCAACATCATAAAAATGTTGATCGATAGTTTGCTTATTTTGTGTCTGGCTGTATATCCATAGATTCATTAGCACGACAATAAAGACAATCGCTATAGCTAATTGCATAATTTTATTATAAATGGATGATAATTTAGGGTATAAAGGCTGTTCTATTTGTGTCATAAGCACTACAAATGTATAAAATTTATCATTACGTTCATTTTTATACTATAGCATTATTCATTGAAAATAATCGCTAAAACTAACATTCACATAAAAGGCGGTACTGTGTCCATTGCTATTAAACGTTTTTCCCTTGAGCATATTCAACAACTTACTTTGGCTGAGTTTATTTCTTCAACAACATCAGAAAAATGTTTGCCTTGCTTTACCACTTTCGAAGGTAGTGACTGGTGCGTTGATCTGCGCCTTACCCAACAACAAGGTGGTCAAACGTGTTTAGCCGAAAAGATACACGCTAAAACAGCCTTAGAGCTTGTAGTTTTCAGTGAAATTAGTCTTAGTATGCTCAGTAATTTAATCAGTCAATGCCAACTATCAATTTGGGCGGTAAATGCTATCAATCTAAGGAATAATCTTACTAGCTATCGCTTTAGCGTTACTTGTGCAAACTTAAAAACTGCAAGAGAAAGCTTAGTCAACTTTACCCTCAGCAATAAAATCGAAGCCGCACTGATTGAAAACGCGCCAAAATTATCAGAACCAGGTATTTTGGTTATGGATATGGACTCCACGACCATAGAGATTGAATGTATCGATGAGATCGCAATACTTGCCGGTGTTGGAGAACAAGTGGCAGCCGTTACTGAACTTGCTATGCTTGGTGAACTTGATTTCGCACAAAGCTTGCATCAACGGGTCGCCACCTTAAAAGGTTCCTCAGAAAACATTTTGGCTGAGGTTGCTAAGAATATCCCGTTAATGGCTGGTTTAGAGATACTTGTTAGTACATTAAAATCCCATGGTTGGAAAGTTGCGATTGCCTCAGGTGGCTTTACTTACTTTGCCGATCACTTAAAAGGTTTACTGGAACTTGATGCCGCCCACGCTAATACCTTAGAAATTATTGATGGCAAGTTAACGGGTAAAGTTTTAGGAGATGTTGTTGATGCACAAGCAAAAGCAGATTGTTTAGTCGCTTTACAAAAGAAATATCACTTAGCTAAGGAGCAAACCGTCGCTATGGGTGATGGTGCCAATGATTTAGTCATGATGGCCGCTGCACATTTGGGCGTAGCATTTCATGCTAAGCCACTAGTTTTAGCAAAGGCAGACACTGCCATTAATGCCGATGGTCTTGATTGTCTTTTACATTGGCTTGCGTAGGACCCTTTAAATAACGTTACTTAATAGCTCATGACGAACTAAAGTTTCTTGAGTAATATCAAGAAACTGCATAACCCCAGCAACACTCCAAATATCTTGCTCTATTTGTTTACCACGGTGAATAGCATAGGAACTTATGTAGCTTAATTCTGGATTAAGATGGTCCATATCGGGGTCATCTGTTCGAGATAATCTAACCTGTACGCAAAAGAATAAACCACGATTTAATGCCCGCGATATAAACATTCGCTGCAACATCGGCGACTCTAATTCGCTTGATGTTTTGGTCGTAACCGCTTGATCAATGATTTCATTATCTAAATTTACAGCAATATATAATGTTTCAAGCACCGGAGTATCATCGGTTTGCATTTTCTTCAATGGTAAGGTTAAGGTACTAGTTGCTTGTAAATTATTGAGTAATGGGTATAGATTATACTGTGATGGCGAATCACTTAACTGTTTCATAACCGGCAATAACTTATCTTTAACAGTACCACAAACGATAGCTTCTAACTTATAGCGACTGCCACTGGTTTGTACCATTAATGTCGGAATAGTTAAACTTCTACTGTAAATATTTCTCAATGCCTTAGCAAGGCCAGGTATCATTAAGGCATATTCATCTGGCGTTAACTTATCACGATTTTTTGTAATTAATGCTTTAAAGAATGCTCTTCCCATGTGTTGATGCTTTTCAACATAAACCCGTAAGTTAAGTATGTTTTTCTTTTTATTAACTCGCATAACTTCATAAGGCAAACCTTTTAAATCAAAGGCAGAGGTAATTTTTTGCAAGCCAGGAAAAGTTAAATAGACAACGTCTCCTTTGTTTAATACCGAAGGTTTATCAAGTTCTAGTTTTAAACCTAAAATGGAAAAATCATGCGATTTACCTGAGCAACGAACACCTGCAATTTCAAGTTCAACAGGAGTAACATATTTAAATCTTGACTCTTGTCGTTGATTTTTATAATTAATGCCTACTTCATCCATCAATAGCGGTAATGTAAGTCGTTTATGACCAAAGTTTTTTAACCGAATTGTATCAATGTTTTCAAATGATAGTTGTTGATACTGCCTAGTTGATGCTGGGTTGGTTACATCACTAGCGACCACGATACTTTGCAGATTATGAAGGGTTTCTATTGCATCACTAGGGATAGGGAGATTTAAGTATTCATTCTTTTTTGTTAGCGTATTCGATAACGTTAACGGCGAATGCGCTTTATCATTATCAACGTCCATAATCGATAGTTGAGTAATAGCAAAGCTCGGCTTTGACGCAGCAAATCCTAAAAATTGTACCTTAAAATCACTATCATTATTTAATTGCTCCACATCTGCCGTATAAAAAAATGATTTACCTTGGCTTTTGTGCACGAAACTATAGACTAATAATGACTTACCTAAAGCATGGGCTTTTCTCATTCTGAGCAAGCGTTCAGGTGTTATCAGACAGTATAAGGTTGAGTGGCGATTTTCATCTTGCCAATATTGAAAAGTGGCTTGGTTATTATGACAGGTGAGCGCGTATCTAGGTAAAAGATCGCCTTTGTTATCTTCTACAAAAATCGGTAATTCATTTAATTTAGGTAAACTATATTGCTCAAAGCTACGTGATTGAATAGCATGAATAGTATTGTCTAGGTTAACTTTATAACGGCGTTTATTGCCTTGGATGAAGCCCTGAAGAAAAGTTTGAAAACCGTCAACGCGTTTATCTTTCGAGTAAACTCTCTGACAGCCAATTAACTGAGTTTTCTCAATTTTTTGTATGTTTTTAACTTCAAAATGAAAACTTTTTTCTTTACCAAATTGAAATTCGTCTTCGAGACCTCGAAACCGAATACTTATATGTTGTCCAACCGTAATTGTATTTTTGAAATTAAAGCGAAACTTACACCCTTCAACACTGATATCTGAACTCGTACACTCGTATTCATTTTTATCGTTTTCAAGCAGTATGTCTAAGGTAATAGCGAAATTCATTCGCTCTTCACTACGATTATGATACGGACCAAAAGTAAACAAACTTGCTGGGTACTGCGTTTTTTCAAAGGTCTTACTGGCTTTAGTCGTCTCAACTTGTACCGGTTTACCCATGTTACTTTTTTCTTTTTGATATATAACCCGAAAGTTATTTTCAGTGTTCATTACTGCTTCGTAAACACCAAAAGTATATCCCTGATAAAAACCTATATTTTCTTGATAAACTTTAATCGCAATATCATCAAGATAGTGAACGCGTCCATCATGCTCAAAAGATCGACATTCACCATCAACATGACCACGCAAATCGATTAGACGCGTACATGGAACAGCTAAACGCTTGAGCTCCATTTTAAGCAAAAAGCGCTCTGTTTTGGGGATATGTTGAGTCATCGCAGAAAAATTTGTTTCAAAATCGTTCTTTAAAACCTTCCCACGAAACTGTTCAATTATCTTTTGGTACTTTAAAAAATCTGTAGTCATATCTGCTTTAATTTCTTTTAGTAACACTTGTGATATGCAATGAATTGAAAGAAATAATCATTTACTTTCTATGTAGTAAATCTACTATAAATTAATTTGTAATGAAATAACATCAGTAAGAAATATCATTAAAAATAATGTGTTATCTAGATAATAGCTTATATAAAAATAATAAAGCAAAAATTATGCCCAGTAAGGGAAGTGGTCATAAAAAAATAAACTAACATCTATAAGTATAGTTAGTAGGATCCAGTGTATACGCGGGCTTGAACAGTAAATCAACGATGTAGGATACAAGAATAGAGGTGAATTTAATTTGGCTAGGTAAGCCGAACACAATAACAATTTTCCGTATTTATCACAAAAAATCGGCAAGAATTAAAAAGTACAAACATTTGACACTATCGCGCCTAGTAAGAGAAGACGATTTTTATCTAAGTCGCCTAATTCTATCCTATGATGATTAAGCGATGGTATTAAACAGTTCGCTGTAAATTTCTAATAACAATAACGCGCATAGACACATCTGCGGACTTCAATGATTTACCACTTTTCAACAATCTTGCACTTAGTGTTACACCCATCATAATCGCGACTAAGTAATAACTAAGCACTTCTTTAAGACGTTTACACATGCTAGCTATCACCTAAATTACGCAGTGATTTAACCTATATAGTAATGCTTATCTAAGTTTATAGTTGAGTACTGCAAAAGCGCTCATCACCCCGGGTAACAATGACTTAGAAGATGAATATTCAGGTAAGCTTTGTCGATACTTGTAGTCGTTTATTAACTGCGCATACCTGCAAGTATGCTGTCGAGCTTGTTAATCATATAATTTTTAATCGTAGGCGAAATGTAGCATTGGAGGGGATGGTAATTCTTATTATGAATAAGTTAAGTGTGGCTTAGCAAGTTATTGGTGTTGTAAATTAATAACCAATTTTATTAAAATCATTAGTGTTAAACAGTATCCACAGTTAGCAGATACTGATTATGTTTCTCAAGCTAAAATAAAAGTGTTACTCAGCTAGATAATTTTAATATCAATCATTTGCTCTTTAGCCGCAGCAATACGTTCGCGCTCTTGGCGTTTCTCACAAGGGTTATCGCAATTACACGACTTATCAATACCCACTGTTGCTAATCCGCCGCAACTGCCTGCTAACGACTTTTGTTGAAAGATATAGCCAACCGACATAGCAACAACAACTACAAGGAAAAAACCTAAAGTGATCATAAATATCATCATAAACTAACCTACTTATTTTCTTTATCTATTAAGATGAATAAACAGTAACTCGCTTTAACCAGTTACTTTAAATACTGCATGAATTTTACCGTGCTTTGCTCAACAAAGCCATGCTCTGTCTTAGCAATAATGTAAGCAGCTATACCATTTTTCTCTGCAAAGTCGATGGCTTTTACTTCACCCATAACCATCATCGCGGTAGACAGACCGTCTGCGGTCATAGAAGACGGATGAATGACCGTTACTGAGACTAACTTATGATTGATGGGTTTGCCCGTCGCTGGATCAATAATATGTGAAAAACGTTGACCATCTTTGGCTTGGTGATAATTACGGTAATCGCCTGATGTTGCCACTGCATTGTCTTTTGGAATGATCACTTGATAAACAGAGCGATGCTCACCACTTGCATCCTGAATAGGCTTCTCTATCGCGACATGCCAAAGTTCACCGGTGTGTTTAAAACCTTTTAAACGCATTTCTCCACCAATTTCTATTAGGTAATTATTAATGCCTTTTTCTTCTAAATATTCTGCGACTAAATCGACCCCATAACCTTTGGCAATGGTTGATAAATCAACATAAAGGCTAGGCGTTTTTTTAGAAAGTTTATTCCCGTCTAACACCAGCTTTGACAAACCTATTTGTTGGCGCGCTAACAGTAAATCCTCCGCCGTTGGTATAGTATTTGGCCGATATTCTGGGCCAAATCCCCAAAGGTTGACTAAAGGCCCGACAGTAATATCAAGATTGCCTTCACTTAATTGCCCCAAGCGAATCGCTTCTTTAATAACGCGTTGTAAACCAACAGATATTGCAACAGGCGTAAGTGATGTCGATGTGTTAAATCGTGATAATTCAGAGTCAACGATATAGGTCGACATTTCTTGATTTAATTGCACCAATAGTGCATCAATGCCTGTGTGGACTTGTTTAGTATCAATCGCATTATTCTCGATGACCACTTTAATATTATACGTAGTCCCCATAGTACGACCTTGCAACAAGACTTCTTGCTTACTTAAATCACTACTTGGAAAGCAACCGGCAAAAAACACCAGCATAAAACTGATCATCAATACTTTTACTTTAATCATTTTGATACCTATAAATTTATTATTTAGGTAAAACGTCTAGGGAAAACGTCTTATATAAATAATAAAAGACGACCAAAGTCGTCTTTTATTTGAAGCTTTCATTCATTGAGTAAATGTTTAATTTAAACGCTGTATATTGCCTTTAGTTCGAGAAGGCTGCGCGGAGTTGACGTTAGTCAATGAGCACAGCAGCCGACGAAATAAAGCCAATAGGCAAGTTAAAATAAACGATTAGCCGCCGAAGTCATCTAGCATGATGTTCTCGTCTTCTACGCCTAAATCTTTAAGCATATGAATAACGGCAGCATTCATCATTGGAGGACCACACATGTAGTACTCACAATCTTCTGGTGCTTCATGATCTTTTAAGTAGTTTTCATAAAGTACATTATGAATAAAACCTGTCATGCCTTCCCAGTTATCTTCAGCTTGTGGGTCTGATAACGCAACATGCCATTTGAAGTTATCATTATCAGCGGCTAAACCATTGTAATCATCTTCATAGAACATTTCACGTTTAGAGCGAGCGCCATACCAGAACGACATTTTACGTTTAGATTGTAAACGTTTAAGTTGATCAAAGATGTGCGAACGCATTGGCGCCATACCAGCACCACCACCGATAAACACCATTTCATTATCTGTTTCTTTAGCAAAAAACTCACCAAACGGACCAGAAATAGTGACTTTATCGCCAGGCTTAAGGCTAAATATATATGATGACATTTTACCTGCTGGTAAATGTAAACGTCCTGGAGGAGGCGTAGCAATACGCACGTTAAGCATAATAATGCCTTCTTCCTCTGGATAATTAGCCATTGAGTAAGCACGTAACGTTGGTTCATTAACTTTTGATTCAACATCAAAAAAGCCAAAATGGTTCCAATCGCCTTTGTACTGATCATCAATATCAAAATCACTATATTTCACATGATGAGCTGGAGCTTCTATCTGTATATAACCACCGGCTTTAAACGGAACAGATTCCCCATTGGGTATTTGAAGTTTAAGTTCTTTAATGAAAGTTGCTTGGTTATCATTAGAGATAACTTCACATTCCCATTGTTGAACACCGAAGATTTCATCTTCTACTTCAATAACCATGTCTTGCTTAACAGCAACCTGACAGGCTAAACGACAACCTGTTTTAGCTTCACGCTTAGTGATATGACCCGTTTCAGTTGGTAAAATATCGCCACCACCTGAATGCACGTCAACACGACATTGACCACAAGTACCACCACCACCACAAGCAGAAGGAATAAAAATCCCTTGATCTGCTAAAGCGCCAAGAAGCTTGCCACCAGCAGCGGTTACTACTGATTTATTTGGGTCACCATTTATACTAATTGTTACGTCACCTGAAGAGACTAACTTAGATTTAGCAAACAAAATAACTAAAACTAATGCTAGCACTATCGCGGTAAACATCGATATGCCGAGAATGATTTCCATCGACTTTTCCTTAAATTATCTAGGGCCTAAGTTCAAATTATTTTGGTAATAAGTGACTTAGACCGATATTTTTTAAAGTGAAATACCACCAAAAGAAAGAAAGCCAAAAGCCATCAATCCAGCGGAGATAAACGTGATACCTAAACCTTTCAAACCGTCTGGTACGTCAGAATATTTCATCTTTTCACGTATGGCAGCCAATAGCACAATAGCTAACATCCAACCAACACCAGAGCCAATGCCGTAAACAACACTTTCACCCAAAGTTAAGTTTTTCGCTACCATGAAAGAAACCGCACCAAAAATTGCACAGTTAACAGTGATTAAAGGTAAAAATATACCTAAGGCTTGATACAAAGCAGGAAAATATTTATCTAAAATCATTTCCAAAATTTGTACTAAAGCAGCAATAACACCGATAAAGGTAATAAATGATAAAAAGCTTAAATCAATTGAATCTTTCTGTTCAGTAATTCCCATCATGCTGTCTAAAGCACCTGGCGCTAAAATAGCTTGATAAATAATTTGGTTAGCTGGAACAGCTAAACCTAATACCACCACAACCGCAACACCTAGACCAATGGCTGTACTTACTTTCTTAGACACAGCTAAGAAAGTACACATACCCAAGAAGAAGCTTAACGCCATATTCTCAATAAATATGGTTTTAATAAAAATACTTAAATAATGTTCCATGGGGCTAATCCTTCTCTACTTGTTCTGGTTTCCACTGGCGTACAGCCCAGATGATTAAACCAATAATGAAGAATGAACTAAATGGTAAGACTAATAAGCCATTACCTTGGTACCAACCATCGTTTTGAACTAATTTAAACACTTCAATACCAAAGATCTCACCAAAACCAAATAATTCACGGAAAAAAGCAACAATCATCAAAACTGCGCCGTAACCTAAACCGTTACCAATACCATCTAAAAAGCTAACACCCGGCTTTTCTTTCATAGCAAAGGCTTCTGCACGGCCCATTACAATACAGTTAGTAATGATCAAACCAATGAAAACTGACAACTCTTTCGACAACTGATAAGAGAAGGCTTTTAATACTTGGTCAACCACAATTACTAATGACGCTATAATCGCCATTTGCACAATAATACGCACACTTGATGGAATATGATTACGCACAAGTGAGATAAAAAAGTTAGAAAAGCCAGTAACTAGCATTACCGCTATGGTCATAACCAAAGCGTTTGCCATTGAACTGGTTACCGCTAGAGCAGAACAAACACCTAGTACCTGTAAAGCGATAGGGTTGTTATCTACAATAGGTCCAAATAGTACTTTTTTAGTATCTGAAGACATTAGTTCATCTCTCCTTCGCTAGCAACACTGCGGTATTTAGTAATAAAAGGTCCATAACCTTGCTCACCTAACCAAAAATGTAAGGTGTTTTGCACGCCATTACTGGTTAATGTAGCGCCTGACAATGCGTCAACGCCGTGAACATCACCGGCTTTAGCACCACCTTTAATCACTTTAATAGCCACTTCATCGCTATCATTGTAAATTTTCTTACCTGGCCATAAAGCTTTCCACTTAGGGTTAAGTACTTCAGCGCCTAAACCCGGAGTTTCCTTTAAGTCAGAATAAATAAGACTACGAACGGTATTTAAATCTGGCGCTAAACCAATATAACCGTACATTAAGTCCCACAGCCCTGAACCAACAATAGGTAAAACTAAAGTATTTAGCTGACCTTGCTCGTTATTAACTAAGTAAACAACAGCGCGGTTAGCACGGCGATTAATACCTGCGGTATCGTTAGTAAGCTTTGAGCTTTTAGCAGCATCACGAGCGTCTGCACGTTCGTCAAATATATCGGTGTTACCTTCAATAATTTTCCCTGAATCTAGGTCAATCATTTTAGCAACAACATACTTGTTGTAAGTACCAACAATATCAGTACCTGCTTTTTCTAATAAGCCGGAAGCTTCAAGAATTTTAGTTTGCTTATCAAGTAGTTTATTAGCTTGTTGTAACGGTTTTAAGCTAATCGCAGCAACAGAGACTAACGCAGCACAAACCAGACAAACTAAAAACACAAAGCCGATTGTTTTAATTGGAGTTTCTTTATTACTAGACATTACGAGCGAGCCTCCGTTTGATATTCCCTTGAACAACAAAATAGTCGAAAAGAGGGGCGAATAAATTAGCGAATAAAATAGCTAACATAATTCCTTCAGGGTATGCCGGGTTAACTACACGTATGAGTACAACCATTACACCAACTAATGCACCAAACCAGTATTTACCCGTATTAGTAAAAGACATAGTGACAGGGTCAGTAGCCATAAACATCATACCAAAAGCAAAACCACCGGTGACTAAATGCCAGTACCATGGCATAGCAAACATTGCGTTAGTATCGCTACCAATACTGTTAAACAGTAATGAAGTGAACACCATTCCGGCGAAAACACTTAAAACAATACGCCACGAAGCAATACCTTTATACAGAATGTATGCACCACCTAGGAAAATAGCAGCTGTTGATACTTCACCCATAGAACCTGGGATAAAGCCCAAGAATGCATTCCACCAGTTAGTATTGATTGCAAAATCAACCGATCCTGGAATGGCTGCTGCTGCTGCACTTAATGGTGTCGCACCTGAGTAACCATCAATAGCAACCCAAACAGCATCACCTGATAATTCACCTGGATAAGCAAAAAACAGAAATGCACGACCCGCTAGCGCAGGGTTCAAGAAGTTTTTACCTGTACCACCAAAGATTTCTTTAGCAATAACAATACCGAAAGTAATACCAATAGCAACTTGCCATAATGGAATTGTTGCAGGTAAGATCAAGGCAAACAAGATTGAACTAACAAAGAAACCTTCGTTAACTTCATGCTTGCGTACTGAAGCAAAGAGAACTTCCCAAAAGCCACCAACAATAAAGGTAGTCGCATAAATAGGTAAGAAGAACATTGCTCCATAAAGCATCATACCGAAGACACTCGAGTCAGCAGATAAGCTACCTCCAAGGAATTCGAACAAGCCTACTTGCCAAGTATCAGGTAAAGCATAACCAGCAGCTAAGGCATCAGCTGCTTGAAAACCAATGTTGTACATACCAAAAAACATAGCAGGAAAAACAGCTAACCATACCGTTATCATGATGCGTTTTAAGTCAATACTGTCACGAACGTGAGTAGCACCTTTGTTCACTTGACCAGGAGTAAATAAACCGGTGGCTACAGCTTCATACAAAGCGTACCACGTTTCTAGCTTACCGCCTTTTTCAAATTGCGGTTCAATATCTTCAATAAACTTTTTCAAGCCCATGTCTAACCTTCCTTCTCTATTGTGGTTAGGCATTCACGAAGAATAACGCCGTAATCTGTTTTGCCAGGGCAAACAAATGTACACAAGGCTAAATCTTCTTCATCAAGCTCTAAAGCACCAAGTTGCTGCGCGCTGTCGGTATCACCGGCACATAAATCACGCAATAACATTGTTGGGAGAATATCTAATGGCATCACACGTTCAAAGTTACCAATTGGCACCATGGCACGAGGACTACCGTTAGTTGTTGTGGTCATATTGAATAATTTCTTTGGGAAGAAATGAGACATATATGCACGTGTTACCGAGAATTTATTAGGTCCAGGATACATGTAACCAATAAACTCTTTCTCGCGACCTTCTAAAATCAACGAAATTTGCACATGGTAGCGACCTAAATAAGCGTGAACACCTTTTGCTTTTGCTCCTGAAAGTAAAGAGCCCGATATAATACGTAATTCACCGTCGGCAAATTCACCAGCGATTAATTCGTCAGTATTTGCACCTAAAATAGTACGCACTAAACGAGGGTTCTTAGCAGCAGGACCAGCAAGTGAAATAATACGGGTGTTATTTAACTCACCAGTAGTAAATAACTGTCCAAAAGCAATCACGTCTTGATAGCCTAAGTTCCATGAAGACTTCTCTGCACTAACCGGCTTTAAAAAGTGCATGTGTGTGCCAACTAAACCAGCAGGATGTTTTCCTGCAAATTCGTTAACTTGCACATTAGCTTCGACGGGAATATTAGCACCCGGCGCTTTACTAACAAACACTTCACCACTCGTTAAACGAGTAAGTATTGTTAAGCCATTTTTAAAGGCTTCACTTTGTTCATTAATAATCACTTCAGGGTTAGCGGCTAGCGGATTAGTATCCATTGCACTAACAAAAATGGCGGTTGGCGTTGAATCAACGGCAGGAACTTTACTAAATGGACGTGTACGCAATGCTGTCCACAAACCTGAATTAACAAGGTTATCAACAACATCTTGACGTTTTATTGAGTTAAGTTCATTCGCTGTGTATGAAGGAAATGTAATTTGCTCATCGCCGTCAATTTTAATAACGACTGATTGCAAAACACGTTTTTCACCACGGTTGATTTCTTTAACAACACCGGCAGCATGAGCTGTGAATTTAACGCCAGGGTTCTTTTTATCTTCAAAAAGAATCTGACCTTTTTTAACACGATCATCCACTTTAACAAACATGGTTGGTCGCATACCCACAAACTCTTCACCTAATGCTGCAACGGTTTTGATGGCGTTGCCATCATGGATTACCTGCTGGGGAGAACCAACGACAGGAACATCCAGACCTTTTTTTATTGTAATCATAAACACATGCACTACTTTTGATGGGAGTATCAAAACCAATCATCTACTTACCTAAACAAACTATTTTACGATGACTTGTAATCAATATTATTTAGGTAAAGCAAATTATCGATTTCAGTGTATTTCAGTAAGTACTTCTTTCTTGGCAACAAAGGAAGTTGCTTTAGAATAAAAAAGACCCACTGGCTCTAAGTTAAAATTTCTAGCGCGATTTTAACACAAAAACTCTAAGGCTATCTACGATCTCAGTTACTTAAATTACAAATTAGTTGAATATTATTGATTTCGCTCATTTATCAGCCAAAAATTTTGTCAGACCTAAAAAAACCGACATTTTATGTCGGCTTTTTATTATTGATGCTAATCGTAAATAATGAAAGTTAATCGTTATAAAAGATGCTTAATTTCTGCCATTGTATCGACATCAGCTTCGTAATCAACACCTGCAACACTAAAGCCAAATAACTTTAAAAACTCTTGATGATAGCCAACATAGTCAGTTAACTCATCAATATTATCAGAATCAACGGTATTCCAAATGTCTGTCACGCGTTTTTGAACGCTATCTTCAAGCTCTTTATGATTTTGACGGTAACGATTTTTATCATCTAAGCGAGGTGTTTCACTGTAGATGTTATCAACAAATAGGTTCTGAATTTGTTCGATACACCCTTCATAAGTGCCATCTGCCTTCATCACCTTAAACATTGCTGAAATATAAAGTGGCATGATAGGTATTGCTGAACTCGCCTGCGTAACGACCGCATTTAATGAGGTAACATGGGCTTCGCCCTTAAGGTTAGCAGTAGCTTTGTTAATTGCCGATGCAGCACGGTCTAAATCTTCTTTCGCTTTACCTATGGTCGCTTTTCCGTATATTGGCCAAGTTAATTCTTTACCAATATAGGTATAAGCTACTGATTTAAATCCTTCTGAAAGAACGCCAGCCTCATTCAATGCCTTAATCCATAGTTCCCAGTCAGCGCCTCCCATTACATCAATGGTACCTTGTATCTCAGCTTCATTTGCTGCTTCAACAGAAATTTCATCAATAACACGCTTTGAGGTATTTAGGTTTTTAGTGGTTACACTTTGACCAATAGGTTTAAGCGTCGATGAATAAACTTCACCGGTATCTGGATCAGTTCGACGAGGCGAAGCAAGTGAGTAAACGATTAGATCAATTTCACCTAATTCAGCTTTAATTGTTTCAATAGCCTTTGCTTTAATTTCATGTGAAAACGCATCACCATTAATATTTTTAGACCAAAGCCCCTCTTGTTCAGCAGCCTTTTGAAACGCCGAAGTATTGTACCAACCTGCACTTGCTGTTTTCTTTTCAGTGGGCGGTTTCTCAAAGAAAATACCTAATGTTTTAGCATTATTACCAAATGCGGCGGTTATACGTGACGATAAGCCATAACCAGTAGATGAACCAATAACCAAAACATTTTTTGGCTTGGCATTAGCCTGTTGATGAGATTTTACATAAGAAATCTGCTCATTGACATGAGCTTCACAGCCCGCTGGGTGTGCATTTGTACAAATAAAACCACGAATTTTAGGTTTAATAACCATAAGAAGACCTTTTAATTAATACTATTTTTATCGCCAAACGACTCGGCAATTTAGTAATTATTCAATATTTATTGCGACATAAATTTAAAAATTGTCGCATAGTTTACGCTACTAAAAAGAATACGAGGTATGACCAGTAAACATTTACCTCAAAATAAAGGATTAAAGCCGCTAGCTATTTTAATAAAAAACATCTGCCTAAACCCGGCCATCAGCTTTTAACGTATAAACAGCGCCTAACATAATGACCCTAGCATGGAAGTACAATGCAAAATATTGTACCGCATCCCACCAACATTAAAGTTAAATCGCAACACCACAATGAGCAAAGTAAATCACACCATCAGTCATAATAATCCTGAAATGATTGTTTCGGGTTATCGGTGACCCATCAATAACCTTGTTAGCTAAATTAACCCATTAAGTAACATAGCTGTTGCCAAATATTATTCATTTTACATAGATAATGATAAGAGTAAATAACAGGTATTTCACGAAAAGTGAATACAATTATGAGGGTAGAATAAATTAGGGATAAAATCGCGAATCATGGTTAGCTAGCGTTTTACCCCATTTATTAGCAAAAGTTACGCTGTTTTTTTACCACCGCCTAAGCATTTAGGCGACAAAGGGGTATTATCTGCATAATACTTGTCCCACTCATCTTTAGTATAAGTATGAAGCGCTAACGCATGTATTTTTTCGGCAAGCTCTGTTGAAAGCAACGAATTAATGGCTCGGTGACGTTTAATTAAGCGCTCTCCGATAAAGTCGTCGGTAACAATAATCACTTTAAAATGAGATTCACTGCCCGGTGCAACATTATGCTGATGGCTTTCATTAATAACATCGAGATGTATTGGAGAAAATGCGGAAAGAAGTTTTTGTTCTATTACAGCTTCAATGGTCATTATTAAATCCCTGATGTGTTTTTCTGTAGTGGAGTAATTTTAGTTTGTTACAGACAATATGCCATCAGTCTGGATGGCTATAGTCGTTTCATTGGCATTAATGGCGAGTAAACAGTTGCCATTATTGATAAAAAAAAATTCATTTATTTATAAAATAGTTTTTAAGCGCTCGAGGCAACTATCACTGGCTCAATTCCCTATATTTTGTCACAATAGCTGACATTCTTCTAGGTGAAAATCGAACCTCTTTATTATGATCAGCCCTTTTATTGTTAACGCAGATGGCGTTTATGACAAGAACCTTTTTTTAGATCGCTACCCCGTTGGTCAAGTTAACCGTGCACTAGTTGCTTGGGATTCAGCCGACGAGTATTTAATTAATTATGTTAATGAGCAAAGTTTAGCGGATAGCCAGCACAACTTACTAATTTTCAATGATAGCTTTGGCGCTATTACCGCTAACTTTACTCAGTCAAATGTGACTACGGTTTCCGATTCTTGGATAAGCCACCAAGGGTTAAGATATAATATTGAGCAAAACGGTTTGTCGCTTGACAATATTAGCCAAATAACGAGTTTGGATGACCTACCCGATAATATTACCGTGGTGTTGTACAAGATACCTAAAAGTAAGTCATTAATGATCGATCAACTTTTATCGATTAAAGCTAAATATAATCAAGAGCTTATTTTTATTGCTAGCGATAAAGCCAAAGATATCCATAGCTCGACGTTAAAATTATTTGAAAAATATTTAGGGACAACAAAAACGTCTTTAGCGGTAAAGAAAGCACGTTTAGTATTCTCTCAACTTGATAACAAGCAAGTTTTATCTTCACCTTTTCCAACAGTTTGGCCGTTAGAAGATAGCGCTTTTATTATCAGTAATCATTCAGGGGTTTATGCTCGTGAAAAACTTGATATTGGTGCTCGCCACTTTATTAAGCACCTTCCTGAAGTCAAAGCAGGTAGTCGTGTTATTGACTTAGGCTGCGGCAATGGTGTGATTGGTTTAGCCGTACTGGCAGAGCAACCCCAGGCATTAGTTACTTTTGTTGATGAATCTTATATGGCTGTTGATTCTGCTAAGACTAATATCAGTAAAAACTTACCAGAGCAACTCGAACAGTGTCAGTTCATGATAAATGACTGCTTAGCCGATATGGAGCCTAATAGTGTTGATTTGATTTTGTGTAACCCTCCTTTTCACCAGCAAAATGCAACCACAGACCATATCGCTTGGCAGATGTTTCGCGATAGCCATAGAGCATTAAAGAACGGTGGTGAGTTACGCATTATTGGTAATCGGCAACTCGGATACCATATTAAACTTAAACGACTTTTTGGTAATGAAAAACTCATTGCCAGCAATGATAAATTTGTCACGCTTTCATCAATAAAATAATGGAGTTAATCAGATCATGAAAAATATATTCATTAACAATAAAATTAAAACATTAGCCGCAACAACTTTACTGCTTGTACTGACGGCTTGTGCCAACAAACCCACTTACGTGGTTATTGCTCCAGATTTAAGCATAAATAATGGTGCATCTAGCCAAAGTGCTTATCAAAATAAACAAGCGAGTTTAACGGTCACTGATTTGCGAAGTGCCCAGCATGTTGTGCAAGTATTAAGAAAAGATGAAGCAGCAGAGGTTTATTCTAGTCAGCAACCATTAAACCGTATTGTTGAGGAAGCGTTAGCCGCTGAATTTAAAAAACAGGGCTTAGACATTAACGCTCAAGCGGGTAATGCAATTGAAATAATTATTGATAATGGCTTGAGCAGCGTGCAACAAGAAATGATGAAATATCAAGTTAACAATGAACTTGTGATCCGCGTAACTGTAAACAATGGCTCACAAACGTTGAGCAACACCTTTAAAGTTCGCGGAACTAGTGAAGGCCCATTGGGCGCAGATATTGCGGTATTAGAGCGAGACTTTAGTCAACAACTTACTCAGTTATTATCTCAAGTTATTAATAACATTGAAATTCAGCGTTTTATAAAGTAATTTTTAACAGCTCCTTTAAAAGAAGAAATGATAATGAAAGGTTTATTTTTTTTACTTATATTTTTATCTGGCACTCTATCAGCGAATAATATTGCCATTGATCCTAATAACTTATTTCCAAAAGTGAAATTAGAAACATCAAAAGGAGTCATCATTGTTGAATTAGACCGCATTCGTGCGCCATTAACTGTTGATAATTTTTTAATGTATGTGGTTAAAGGTGAATACAACAATACGATTTTTCATCGTATTGTCTCAGACTTTATCGTACAAGGCGGTGGCTATGATGAGGACTTCAATTTTAAAAAAGTCACTGGAAATATTGTTAATGAATCAGGTAATGGTTTAAAAAATGAACGTGGCACTATTGCTATGGCAAAAGAAAATCGCCCACATACCGCAAATCGTCAATTCTTTTTTAATATGGCTGACAATAAAAGTTTAGATCCAGGCCGTCGCTGGGGATATACCGTATTCGGCGCCATTATTGAAGGTCAGGCAGTTGTTGATGCTATGAATTTAGCTAAAACACACTATAGCGATGCGATGGGCTGGGACGATGTGCCCGTAGAACCTATTACCTTAATTAAAGCCACTTTATTACCAGAAGAATAAATTTATCCAATAAAATTTCAGCTGTAAATTATAGTCAGGAGGCAATATTTCTGACTATAATAATGCCATAATAAACATTCTTTTTTGTACGTTCTTACAATTAAATGAAAATTAAATTGCCTACACCTTTGACAAACTGTTTTTAATCTACGATATATAAGGTAGTAAATAAACAATAACAACTATTTTCACCATTTCAATAAAGTGGTAGCTACTTTCCTACTCGAATGATTTAAATACGAAAGTGAACTGAGGATGCCATGATAATTGAGCCGTTTATCAACGAAAAAACACAACAAATAGCTTACTATATTAAAGCTGTGATTAACCAATCATTGCATTATACCGAACTCGACACATTCATCCTTGATACCATGGAGGAATGGACATTGCTCAAGGTAAATGATGAAATGCCGAGTAGTGCAAAAGAGCGCGTTTTTTGGCACTTAGTCCATGAGATGAGTTTACATGGAGCACAATCACTGAGCCATGACTTGTATTTTAAAAGTGAAATAACGACCTGTTTAGATTTCTTCACAGGTACTGGCAGTTATCCTATTGACTGTATTGGTTGGCGTCCGTTACCTTAGGCTAACGTTAGTAAAATCCTCGACACTTGCTCACAGAACTCAAGAATAAACTTCTGTTTTCAATAACATTTTGATAGCCTATGCCTACTAAGATTTTTGTAGGCAATTGCATGACCACTCAACAAACATTCAAAGAAGCTATTCTCAATAAAAGAATGTTGATTTGTATCTTCACCGGATTCACTTCGGGCTTGCCGTTATTTATTTTATATCAACTGGTACCTGGTTGGTTAAGATCAGAAGGAGTAAGTCTAGTTGAGATAGGTTTATTCTCATTAATTGGCATTCCTTATGTTTGGAAGTTTATTTGGTCACCATTGATGGACAGGTATTCTTTTCCGATGCTAGGTCGACGTCGAAGCTGGATGTTCGCTACGCAAGTTTTATTACTCTTCTCAATCGCTGGTTTTGGTTTTATAGACCCTACTATAAATATTTGGTCTGTCGCTTATCTTGCCGCTGCTGTTGCTTTTTTTAGTGCAAGCCAAGATATTGTTCTTGATGCTTATCGCAGGGAGTTATTGCAAGAACACGAACTGGGCTTAGGTAATTCTATCCATGTACAGGCTTATCGTCTATCTGGCTTAGTGCCGGGCTCGTTAGCTTTTATATTGGCTGACCATATCAGCTGGCAATCAGTTTTTCTTATTGTTGCTGCGTTTATGCTCATCGGTATTTTACTGACCTTATGTATTAAAGAGAGTAAAAGCGAACATCTTGCTCCTAAAACATTACATGATGCTGTTGTATTGCCTTTTAGAGATTTTATTTCACGAAAAGGTTTTAAAAGTGCCTTACAAATTCTCATTTTTTTATTTTTATACAAATTAGGCGACAGTATGGCTACAGCCCTGCAAACTCCCTTTTTTATAGACTTAGGCTTTACTAAAACAGAAATTGGTGTGGTTGCTAAAACAGCGTCGCTTATTGCGATGACTATCGGGCTTGCTGTTGGCGGCATTGTAATGATAAAGCTCAGTATAAATAAGGCATTATGGTTGTTTGGCTTTGTGCAAATCATCAGCATATTAGGCTTTGCCGCTTTAGCAGAAATAGGTCATAATACTTACGCTCTAGCTTTTGCGATGGGCTTTGAATACTTAGGTGTTGGTTTAGGTACTGCTGCATTTACTGCCTTTATAGCAAGAACAACCAACCCCGCTTTTGCTGCAACGCAATTTGCACTATTTACGGCGCTAACCGCTTTGCCTCGAACCTTTGCCAATGCAACAACTGGCCTTATTGTAGAGCAAATAGGTTGGACATCGTTCTACTTTCTTTGTACTTTCCTTGCGATCCCAGGAATGCTTATGTTATTTAAAGTTGCTCCTTGGAGCGAAAAAGTCCCTTTCGAAACAAAAAATAAAACCGAGGAATTAATATGATTAAACTGTTCTTTCTACTCCCTATTATCATGTGCCTTTTTTGGTGGCGATATCTAGATGCTAAAGGCTTTAGTGTAAAAGAAGGTGTGAAAGGTTTTGCTTATATTATTGCTTTAAATACCGTACTCATTGGATTTTTAGTGGTAATGATATACGTTACTCACGGATGACGAGTGCTGATACCCTGATACCAAACCCATCGTTCTGAGACCACCTTCGTCAACCAGATACCGCCTCAGTCATTCTGATAACTAATCCGTCATCCTAATAACTCATCCGTCATTCGGATACCCCCTCCGTCATCCTGATAACGCGTCCGTCGTCATCCTGAGACCACATCCGTCATCCTGAACTTGTTTCAGGATCTCATCGTTAACAACACAAAAGCAGATACTGAAATAAATTCAGCATGACGGCAAAGGGATAAGCCTCAGTCATTTTGATAACACCTCCTTCATCCTGATACCACATCCGTCGTCATCCTGATAACTCATCCGTCATCCTTATAACGCGTCCGTCGTCATCCTGATACCACATCCGTCATCCTGAACTTGTTTCAGGATCTCGTCGTTAACAACACAAAAAGCAGATACTGAAATAAATTCAGCATGACGGTAAAGGGATAAGCCTCAGTCATTCTGATAACACCTCCTTCATCCTTATAACGTGTCCGTCGTCATCCTGATACCACATCCGTCATCCTGAACTTGTTTCAGGATCTCATCGTTGACAACACAAAAGCAGATACTGAAATAAATTCAGCATGACGGAAAAGGGATAAGCCTCAGTCATCCTGATAACACCTCTGTCATCCTGAACTTGTTTCAGGATCTCGTCGTTAACAACACAAAAAGCAGATACTGAAATAAATTCAGCATGACGGTAAAGGGATAAGCCTCAGTCATTTTGATACCCCCTCCTTCATCCTGATACCACATCCGTCGTCATCCTGATACCACCTCCGTCATCCTGAACTTGTTTCAGGATCTCGTCGTTAACAACACAAAAGCAGATACTGAAATAAATTCAGCATGACGGTAAAGGGATAAGCCTCAGTCATTTTGATAACACCTCCGTTGTCCTTCATCCTTATAACGCGTCCGCCGTCATCCTGATACCGCCTCCGTCATCCTCAACTTGTTTCAGGATCTCGTCGTTAACAACACAAAAGCAGATACTGAAATAAATTCAGCATGACAGTAAAGGGATAAGCCTCAGTCATTCTGATACCCCCTCCTTCATTCTGATAACGCGTCCGTCGTCCTGAACTTGTTTCAGGATCTCGTCGTTAACAATTCAAAAGCAGATACTGAAATAAATTCAGCATGACGGCAAAGGGATAAGCCTCCTTCATCCTGATAACGCGTCCGTCGTCATCCTGATAACACACCCATCATCCTGATAACAACTCCGTCATCCTAATACCACCTCCGTCATCCTGAACTTGTTTCAGGATCTCATCGTTGACAACACAAAAGCAGATACTGAAATAAATTCAGCATGACGGCAAAGGGATAAACCTCAGTCATTCGGATAACACCGCCGTTATCCTGATACCGCGTCCGTCGTCATCCTGATACCACATCCGTCATCCTGAACTTGTTTCAGGATCTCGTCGTTAACAACACAAAAAGCAGATACTGAAATAAATTCAGCATGACGGCAAAGGGATAAGCCTCCTTCATCCTGATAACACGTCCGTCGTCATCCTGAACTTGTTTCAGGATCTCCTCATAAAAAACACATAAAAAAAGCTTACTCAAAAAATGAGTAAGCTTTTAGAATTCAATGTTTTTAAAGTAGTGTTTAAAAAACTGAACGAAATGATGAGCGACCGCTACGACGAGTAGAGCGTCGGTTTCTCATACGACTATGAAGTTCGCGACGTTTAGAATCTAGCCACTCTTCACGAGTCACTGTAGCATCACCACTACGACCTTCTTCTCGGCTACGATAAGCACAAAACTCTAGAAACGCTTCGATATCGTCTTTCAGTTCTTCGGCAACTAATTCAATCATGATGGCGTCGTCTAAAAAGCCTAATACAGGAATATGGTCAGGTACTAAATCTTCTGGATCACTAAAATAAGCCAATGCACTTAGCACATCACTGCGCTCTTCTGCTGGAATTTTCCATTCAGAGTCTTCTATCATCGCCACTAAAGTTTCTAGTTTTTTAATGCGCTCGCTGACAAATTCTGGAACACTTCCTTTAATATCTTGGCTAATACTCTTAGCGTTACTTAAAATAACTGCTTCACTAAGTTTTGCAGCTCCTGATTGTGCTTTACGCATTACATCACGGAAGTGGTCTAAGTCTGACTCTGTTAATTCAAATTTAACTTCAAACGCCATTATAATTCTCCTGTATTTGGCTTTTCTATTACTACACTTTGTTTATTATTTACTTTTTTGCATAATAGTAAACATAGTACATTCAACCCTATTTTTCTTATTAGAGTAAATTTAGCAGATAGTTATACAAACAGCACGCAGTTAACTCAATTAATTTGTAAATATTTATAACTTTTCATTCACACTTTTATAAACATAATGCTATGATTTTGTTCTATTGTTTGTATTTATTCTGAAACTTTTATGCAAAATACCGAGTTAGTTAAAAAAAATAGTGATCTTGATATCACGCCATCAGTCTCTGAACAGCCTGATACCATGAGAAGTTCAGTAAATAACAATTGTGATAATTGTCATCAGCCACTCAACGGTCCTTTTTGTGGTCAGTGTGGTCAACAAGCAGAATCAACATTGAAATATTTTTGGGTGGTGATATTACACCTTCTTGATGATATTTTTAGTTTTGATTCTCGTGCCGCCCGAACTATATTGCCATTAGTTGCTCGTCCTGGTTTTTTAACTAATGAGTATATTGCGGGAAAACGCGTGCATTACGTGCCTCCGCTACGTCTGTACCTTTTTGTGAGTATTGTCTTTTTTATTACCTTAAAATTTTTTGTGCTCTCAGACAGTAATACTCTTCTCGCGGTAAGCGACAATCAGACATCAATCACTCAAATCAAAGATCAGCTTATTTTACTTGAAAAAAACAAGCTTAAAGCCATTGATGGCTCACCAGACAATACCGTTGATTTGTCAGAAACAACAAAAAGTATCGCAAAATTTGAAACCTATTTAACCGATATTAATAAAGATTACAGTATTGAAAAAAATAAACGGTTAATTGATATGACCAAAACACTTGTCGATTTAGAATTAAGACAATTTAAAGATGGACAAGCACTTAGTGGGAATAAAAAAGAACGTTATGATTTATTAACCTCAAATATTGCAAAATTTAAAAATGGTGAGGAACTAGATAATGTAGAAAAAACTTCTACGACCATAGGCAATAATGCCGATGGTACCTTGTCTTTTGATTTTTTAAGTGACGAGAATAATAAAAGCCTTAATGTGTTTACAAAGTCTTTGATCAAGAAAGCAGAAAATGCCTTCCGCTCTGATGCAACGCCACTAGTGCAAGAAGTTATTGGAAAATTACCGCAATTAATGTTTGTTTTACTACCTCTTTTTGCTGTTTTATTAAAAATAATGTTTATATTTTCCAAACGACTGTATATGGAACATTTAACGGTTGCCTTGCACAGCCATAGTTTTATTTTCTTTACTATATTGTTGGTAGAGTTACTAGATGTGTTTGCTGGCTATAGTGAAACAGTCCTCCCTGTACTTACTGGCTCGATTGAATTTGCCAGTAAAGCCTTATTAATTTGGATCCCGATATATTTATTTATCATGCAAAAGCGCGTCTATAAACAGGGTTATTTTTTGACCTTTATCAAATATTCGTTTATCGGCACCGCCTATATGATACTTATTGGCTTCACAGGTGTAATTGCCTTCGTTTGGGGCTTAACAGATATTTAACTAACAGTTTCAGTTACCCTGCCCTGATACAAGCCCGTTATGCTGATATGGATTCCGTCAACCAGATACCGTATCCGTCGTCATCCTGATACCACCTAAGTCATCCTGATAACTCACCCGTCATCCTGAACTTGTTTCAGGATCTCGTCGTTGACAACACAAAAGCAGATACTGAAATAAATTCAGCATGACGGTAAAGGGATAAGCATCCGTCATCCTGAACTTGTTTCAGGATCTCGTCGTTAACAACACATAAAGCAGATACTGAAATAAATTCAGCATGACGGTAAAGGGATAAGCCTCAGTCATCCTGATACCACATCCGTCATCCTGATACCACATCCGTCGTCATCCTGATACCACACCCGTCATCCTGAACTTGTTTCAGGATCTCGTCGTTAACAACACAAAAAGCAGATACTGAAATAAATTCAGTATGACGGTAAAGGGATAAGCCTCAGTCATTCTGATAACACCTCCTTCATCCTGATAACACGTCCGTCGTCATCCTGATACCACCTCCGTCATCCTGAACTTGTTTCAGGATCTCGTCGTTAACAACACAAAAAGCAGATACTGAAATAAATTCAGCATGACGATAAAGGGATAAGGCTCAGTCATTTTGATAACACCTTCGTTCTTTCTACACAGAAAAGCCGGATAAGTAATTAACTTATCCGGCTTTTATAAAATAAAATGAACGCTTCTAAAAGCGTTCTTTATAAAGGTTACTCAGCTAAAGGACGCATATGAGGGAACAAAATAACATCTTTGATCGTTGGTGAGTCAGTAAACAGCATCACTAAACGGTCAATACCAATACCTTCACCCGCAGTTGGCGGTAAACCATATTCAAGCGCTTGAATATAGTCTTCATCATAATGCATCGCTTCATCGTCACCAGCATCTTTGCCTTCAACTTGGTTGCGGAAACGTGCTGCTTGGTCTTCTGCGTCATTAAGCTCAGAGAAGCCATTCGCTAATTCACGGCCACCAACGAAAAATTCAAAACGGTCAGTAATAAATGGGTTGTCATCATTACGACGTGCTAATGGTGAAACTTCCCAAGGGTACTCTGTAATGAAAGTAGGTTGATCAAGCATATGCTCAGCAACTTCTTCAAATATTTCACAAATGTATTTACCTGGGCCCCATACTTTTGATGCTTCTGTTTCTTTAACACCGACAGTTTTGGCCATAGCTTTAAGTGCGTCGAAGTTTGCTTCTGGGTTACGTAAAATGTTTTCGTCTAGGTCGTTACCGTATAATAAAATAGCATCAACCATAGATAAGCGCGTAAACGATTTTCCAAAGTCATAAAATTTCTCTTCAACGACTTCGCCATCACTATTTTTAACTGTGTTACGAATAACAGAGCTACCTAGTACGTTTTCAGCAAGAGTACGTAACATATCTTCAGTGATATTCATTAAATCAATGTAATCTGCATAAGCTTGATAGAATTCAATCATAGTGAATTCTGGGTTATGACGTGAAGATAAGCCTTCGTTACGGAAGTTACGGTTAATTTCGAATACTTTTTCAAAACCACCAACGACTAAGCGCTTTAAATAAAGCTCAGGGGCAATACGCATATACATTTGAATGTCTAAGGCATTATGAAAAGTTTCAAAAGGTTTAGCCGTTGCGCCACCAGGAATAGTTTGTAACATTGGCGTTTCAACTTCCATGAAACCACGAACAGTTAAAAACTGACGAATACCTTCAACAATTTTTGAACGAATAAGGAAAGTATTACGCGTTTCTTCATTGATGATTAAATCAACATAGCGTTGACGATACTTAGTTTCAACATCAGATAAACCGTGGAATTTTTCAGGTAACGGACGCAATGACTTAGTGAGTAATTGATATTCGTCCATATTGACATATAAATCGCCTTTACCAGACATATGCATAGTGCCGGTAACACCGATAATATCGCCGATATCTAAAGTGCCCCAACGCTCTTTAATATCTTTTTGCACTGTTTTATGTGCATAAGCTTGGATGCGACCAGACATATCTTGTAGTACCAAAAATGGCCCACGCTTAGCCATAACTCGACCAGCAATACTATAGGTTGCGGTTTCAGCTTCAAGTGTTTCTTTATCTTTCTCACCATGCTCAGCTTGTAAATCAGCAGCGTAGTGTTTTCGGTCAAACTTGTTTGGGTGGCCATTAGCCGGACAGTTTTCACGAATTTTCGCTAATTTACCGCGACGTTCGGCGATTAATTTGTTTTCATCTTGCTGATTTACTTGTGCTTGGTCGGTCATTTTTTTTCTCGTTAACTTTTTAAGTTTTGATTGTCGAACCTTGCCACGCAAGGCTCTTCTACTTTATAAACCAGATTTTAGGCTGGCTTCTAAAAATTTGTCTAAATCGCCATCTAAAACTGCTTGGGTATTTCGATTTTCAACGCCTGTGCGTAAATCTTTAATTCGGCTGTCGTCTAAAACGTATGAGCGTATTTGACTACCCCAGCCAATGTCAGATTTACCATCTTCTAATTCTTGCTTGCCTTCATTTTTCTTTTGCATTTCCATTTCAAAGAGCTTAGCTTTTAACAACTTCATCGCCGTTGCACGGTTCTTATGTTGAGAGCGGTCAGCTTGACAAGCGACAACAGCGCCCGTTGGAACATGGGTAATACGAATAGCTGAATCAGTTTTATTAACATGTTGACCACCAGCGCCCGAGGCACGAAAGGTATCAATACGTAAATCAGCAGGATTAATATCGATTTCAATATTATCGTCAATCTCAGGATAAATAAATGCCGAAGCAAATGAGGTATGACGACGACCACTGGAATCAAATGGTGATTTTCTTACTAAGCGATGAACACCTGTTTCTGTACGTAACCAGCCATAAGCGTATTCACCGGTATACTTAATCGTACACCCTTTAATACCGGCAACATCACCGTCAGTCACTTCAATCGCTTCTGTTTTATAACCGTGTGCTTCACCCCAACGCAAATACATACGCATTAACATTTCAGCCCAGTCTTGTGCTTCAGTGCCACCAGAGCCCGATTGAATATCTAAATAACAGCTGTTTTCGTCATGTTCACCAGAAAACATCCGGCGAAATTCTAATTTTTCTAAACTTTTTTCTAGCGCTTGAATTTCATCGTTCGCATCGTTAAAGGTTTCTTCGTCGTCTTCTTCTAGAGCAAGTTCAACTAAACCTTCAACGTCTTCACAGCCTCGATCCATTTCATCAATGGTTTCAACGATGGCTTCAAGAGAAGAGCGCTCTTTACCGAGTGCTTGTGCTCGTTCAGGATCATTCCAAACTTCAGGTGACTCTAATTCACGCACCACTTCAACCAAACGTTCTGATCTTTGGTCGTAGTCAAAGATACCCCCGAAGCATATCTGTACGCTCGCGGATGTCTTTAATCTTGTTTAATACCGGGTTAGCTTCAATCATAGTTTATAATTTTACATCGCAAATTTGGCGTCAAGATGCACGCCCGAAAGAATAAAATAAAATAGTCGCGCATTATAGCGTAATTTCATCGCTAAATAAACGATTTAACTGACTAAACTGGCTGAAAATAAAGCAATGAATCGCCAGGCTTTTATTCAAGGTATTCCACAATAAATTGCACACTTTGCTTGCCACGAAATTCATTAATATCGAGACGGTAAGCAAGGTGGACTTGTTGAGTTTGATGGTCAGGCCAACGGCTTAAGTCAACATTAAAAGCGATAGCATCAAAAACTTGCCCCGCTTTTTCAACAACCAGTTTCAGATGTTTCTGGCCGACAATACGTTGCTGAACCAGCTTAAATTTATCGTCAAATAAAGGTTCGATAAAGTTTTGTCCCCAAGGGCCAGAATCACGTAATAGCTGAGCAAAAGATAAGGTCATTTCATTGGTGGGTAGTTCGCCATCGGAGGCGAGCGTACCTTTGAGATCGTCACTGCTTAACCAAAGCTCGGCATATTGATTTAATAAGCGCTGAAATTCTTCAAAGTTTTCTTCTGCTATTGATAAGCCAGCTGCCATGGCGTGGCCACCAAATTTAATAATGATATTTGGGTGCTGCGTGTCAATATGTTCCAGTAAATCTCTAATATGTAAACCAGGAATAGAGCGTGCTGAACCTTTAATTTCACTGGTTTTTCCTGTTTTCTCAAGTGAAAGGTCATCACTCGTGCCAGCAAAAACAATACTGGGTCGGTGATACTTTTCTTTTAAACGACCAGCAACAATACCGATAACCCCCTGATGCCAATCTTTTTGAAACAAAGAAATCGCGTGCGGTAAGTTATCATCAGAAAAATTTAAGCTTTTCAGCACTTGTTCTGCTTCTTGCTGCATGCCCTGCTCGATTTCTCGGCGCGACTTATTTAAATCATCAAGATCAGCAGCCATTACTCGAGCAGAAGCAAGGTCTTTGGCAAGCAAACAATTAATACCGTAAGACATATCGTCTAAACGCCCTGCGGCATTTATTCTTGGACCCAAAGCAAAACCAAAATCACTAGCAACTATCTTTTTCTGATCTTTACCGGCTATTTCGAGCAACGCTTGAATGCCTGGGCGCGTAACTCCCGCACGAATTCTTTTCAAGCCTTGTTCAACCAAAATTCGATTATTGTTGTCAAGAGAAACAACATCGGCTACGGTCCCCAAGGCAACTAAGTCAAGGAGTTGAGCAATATTAGGCTCTGCTATTTTTTTGTCAACGAACCAGTTCTTGTCACGTAAATATTTACGCATTGCCATCATAAAATAAAAAGCAACACCAACACCCGCCAGCGCTTTACTGGCGAAGTCACAGCCAACTTGGTTTGGATTAATAATAGCGTCGGCATCAGGTAGTGTCATGCCCGGTAAGTGATGGTCGGTAACAATAACACCTAATCCTAATGACTTGGCTTTAGCGACGCCGGCAACACAACTAATACCATTATCAACGGTTATTAATAGCTCAGCGCCTTGCTTAGCAGCTATTTCGACAATTTCAGGTGTTAAACCATAACCATATATAAATCGATTAGGTACTAGGAATTGATAATTATCACAGCCAAACAAACGTAAAGCTTCCATCATTAATGCAGTGCTAGTCGCACCATCTGCATCAAAATCCCCAATAATGGCAATGTTTTTATTCGCGACTAAGCCTTCATATAAAACCTCACAGCCTTGATTAATCCCTTTTAAACTTTCAATGGCACAGAGTTGGCTGACATTAAGTTCGAGTTCAATTGCCTTATCAATACCGCGGCTGGCATATATCTGCTTAATAAGTGGATGAAGATGATTGGGAAGATGGTTATCTTCAACTTTGACACGGCGTACTATTTGCTTTTGCATAAGGAGAGTTTCTGATGATTAATTGAATGAGGTTAAGAGAGCAAAATGGCAGGCTATTTGGCCTGCCACTTAGGTTAAATCATTAACAAACGATTATAATTTATCCTGCCGCTTTCATCTGTTCAATTATAGCAACAAGCGCATCCGGTTCTTGATAGCCAGGTAACATCATACCGTTTTCTAAAATAACAGCCGGTGTGCCACTAACCCCAACTTGACGGCCAAAATCAAACTCATCTTCAATGGGTTTATCACATATACGTTGTGCAACATTTGAACCCATTTTAGCTTTTGTTAACGCATCTGCTGGATTTTCGTGACACCAAATAGAGCGTAAATCTTTAAAGCCTTGAGAATATTGACCCGAACGGTCTTTCACACCTGAACGAGGGTAAGCTAAATAACGTACCGTGATACCTTTTTCATTATATTCATCCATTTGTTCATGCATCTTACGGCAGTAGCCACAAGTGATATCGGTGAATACGGTAACAACATGCTTTTCATTTTTTGCTGGATAGACAATCATCGCATCAGCAAACTTGTCCAAACCATCAAGTCGAACTTGCGCTAAACTTGCTTCTGAATAATTGACAACCTTGCCGCCTAAACCATAAAGTTTACCTTGAATGAAAAATTGACCATCGGCACTCGCATAGAATAAACCTTGGTTAGTGATAAGTTCAACTAAACCAGGCATAGCTGATGGTTTAACCGCATCAATTTCTAGGCCTAACATTAAACTAAGCTTTGCTTTTAATTGAACCGCATCGAATTCGGTAGGATTATTGATGGTAGATGTGGTGGTTGAGGCGCTACTTGCAACCACAGTCGGCTGCTCTACAGCAAACACTAAACCAGCAACACCGATACAAACCGCCGTAAGGGCAAGGGAAATTTTCTTAAACATTAATGACTTCCTAAAAGTAGAACTAACAATCGGTAATCTCAGTGATTACACAAGATTAATTGAGCTATATAACATGACCGTTTCTTAGTGAGTAAAATTACAGGGAATTGAAATAAAATGCAATAAACCTAGTCATATCACTCTATTAATAAGTGTAAACAGCCACTTTATAACGATATATATATTTTACTGCCTTGATATAAACTATCTGTTAAACTCTCGCAAAAATAGTGACCCTAATGTTAATCGGTCAATATCTTACTTCTAAGCTCAAAAAAGATGCTAAAGGCTACCTCATGAAAATTGGTTTATTTTACGGTTCTACCACTTGTTATACTGAAATGGCGGCGGAGAAAATTCAACAATATTTTGCTGACAAAGCAAAGTTCAAGACAGAGTTCGACGTTGAATTGTTTAATATCAAAGAGACACCACTAAGTAAGATTGACGATTTCGATCTGGTTATCATGGGTATTTCTACTTGGGATTATGGTCAAATTCAAGAAGATTGGGAGGGCCACTGGGATGATATCGCGACTTTAGATTTATCAGGAAAAATTATCGCCCTTTATGGCATGGGTGACCAAATTGGTTATACCGAGTGGTTTCAAGATGCGCTGGGCATGTTGCATGAACAAGTCATCGCCCAAGATGGTTTTGTTATTGGTTTTTGGCCCAACCAAGGTTATGAGTTTGAAGCCTCTAAAGCGCTCACCGAAGATAATAGTCAATTTGTCGGTTTGGCATTAGATGAAGACAATCAATACGAACAAAGTGATGAACGTATTGCATTGTGGTGTCAACAAATTCAAAGAGAAATAGCTGAGATTATTGAAAGTGAATAAAAACTAAAAATAAATAGCTTTAGCTTTAGCTAAATAGCCTGTTTCGCTTTATAATTCACGGCAATATTATCCTGACCGAAATTATACTTTATGTTTGAGCAATTTGACCTAGATTCAGCACTACTAGGCGGCATTACAAATGCTGGCTATAAAAAACCAACATCTATTCAAGAGTTGGTTTTACCTGTCGCCATGACAGGTAAAGATGTTTTAGCTTCAGCGCCAACGGGCACAGGTAAAACAGCTGCTTTTATATTACCTATCGCTCAACATCTGCTAGATTACCCGCGTAAAAGCCCAGGTTTTCCTCGGGTACTTATTTTGTCACCAACGCGCGAGCTTGCTATTCAAACCAGTGAGCAATGTACACAATTAACTGAATTAACTGATATTAAAACTGGGTTGATCACTGGTGGTGTTAGTTATGACAGCCATAAAGATGTCTTAACTAAGAACACCGATATTCTAGTTGCTACGCCAGGCCGTCTACTTGAATATCTTGAATCAGAACAATTTGAAGCCCGCGACATTGAAATTCTTGTACTTGATGAAGCTGACCGTATGCTTGATATGGGTTTCTCTGATGCGATTAACCGTATTGTTGGTGAAGCTCGCTGGCGTAAGCAAACCATGCTTTTCTCAGCAACCCTCGAAGGTGCGGGTGTTTTACGTTTTTCAAAAGAAGTACTTAACGAGCCAGTATTTTTAGAGTCTCACCCATCACGAAAAGAAAAAGCCAAAATTCACCAATGGCTTCACTTAGCAGATGACAAAGAACATAAATTTAAATTATTAATCAACTTGTTAAAACAAGAAGGCTTTGAACGCACGGTTGTTTTTGCCAACAAACGTGAAACGGTCCAGCATTTGTCAGGAAAACTCTACGCTGAAGAAATCCCCTGTGCTTGGCTTGAAGGTAAAATGCCACAAGACAAACGTAATCATGCCATTAACCGTTTACGCTCAGGTATGGTAAAAGTATTGGTTGCTACTGATGTTGCTGCTCGTGGTTTAGATATTGATGACATTACTCATGTTATTAACTTTGATATGCCACGCAAAGCAGATATTTATTTACATCGTATTGGTCGTACAGGCAGAGCGGGTAATAAAGGTACGGCTATCTCTTTAGTTGAAGCACACGATATGCCTGTCATTGCCAAGATTGAACGTTACATGGACGAGCGTTTATCACGTCGAAATATTGAAGGCTTAAAACCACAATATAAAGAGTCTAAAGTTGCCTTGAAAAAACCTAAGATCAAAATTAGTAAATCACAGAAAAAAGCTAAGGCGAAAAAACAAGCAAAACGTGCAAACAAAAAGAAATAAAGGTAGAGTAGAAAATATAGGAGGGTTTTCTAGTTTTGAAAGCCCTGATTATCATATTGATTTGTTAGGTAAAGTAAGTTTTACTTGATAATAAAAAACCGTTTGCTATTACGCTAGGATGCACGGCATGGTCGAATAAATATATCGATGTTTGCGTGAATTGAATGAAGACAAAATATTTATTATGGCTAAAATACAATATAATAATGAAATAGAAGTGCAGGCCAAGTATTGGCTATCTCGCATTGAACAAGGATTATCGCAACAAGAGCGACAAGCTTTTGTTGCTTGGGTTAATCAAGAAAACAATCATCACTTAGCCCTTCATAAGTACTCACCTTCGACCAAAATTTCTAAGTTACTTGCCGAGTTTAATGGTTTATTTCCTTTAGAAAAAAAACATTCTCCTCACTCTAAAAAATTATTCATGCAATTATCAATGGCTGCCAGTGTTATTTTCTTTGGTATCATTACCAGTGAGTTTTTTTTAAATAAACCTATATTTTCGTTTTTTCAATCAACGTCATCTGAAGTTATTTATGATCAATTTTCAACAAAAATAGGCGAGCATAAAAAAGTGACCTTACCCGATGGTTCAAATGTCGAGTTAAACACTGATAGTTTACTCACTATTAGCTTCAGTGAAGAACATCGTCAATTAAATTTGATCAAAGGCGAAGCCTCTTTTGAAGTCGCAAAAGATAAATTACGCCCCTTTAGTGTCACGTCTGGGCAACAATCATTTACCGCTTTAGGCACCATTTTTAATGTACAAAAAAGCGATAATAATCAGTTAGAGTTAATTGTTACCGAAGGGCGAGTATTAATCGCTGATTCGAATGAAACATTACCGGCATTAACGAAAAAAATAGCCAGTACGGTTCAATTTCCGCAAAAAAATAGCATTATAGTTGCAGGTGAAAAATCGACTATAATCAACAAAATTCAATCACCGACAAATAAAATTTCATCACTCACTTTATCTCAGGAACTTTCCTGGAAAAAAGGCATACTTATTTTTGATGGTGAATCACTGGCCACTGCACTTGATGAAATTAGTCGCTATACCGATGTTAAATTTACCATCAAAGATAAAGCGCTTGCCCAAATGAAAGTGTCCGGTTATTTTAAGTCAGACGATGTTGGTACTTTATTAGATTCAATTAGCTATAATTTCGACCTAAAATATACCAAGACAAGTCACAACACTGTAGTTATCACCAAAGCAACTGACGCCATAATTTAATGGTCAACGCCTCAAATAGGCTATAGATAAGTACAATGAATAAAAATTATAAATAGAAGGTGAGCTTTCTGTATTCAACGATCACAATCAAAGCACTAGTTGACACCTTGCTAAACTATTTATTTAAAGAAAGAAAAAAACAGCAACACCGTGCCGTTTTAACAAAACTATTGACACATTTTTTTTGTTCATTCTTTATTATTTTTCCATTATCTTTTAGTTTAACCACTCAAGCTAAAGTACAAGCTATTGCACCCAATATAACGCACTTTACTGTCGCCGCTCAATCCGTTGATCAAGCATTAATTAAACTTGCCCAGCAGGCCGATCAGACCATTATATTTTCTTATGATTTAACCCGAAGTTTTAACAGTAATGCCATAGAGGGTTATTACTCAGTTTCTTTGGCTTTGAGGAAGCTCCTTAAAAACACGGGGCTTCATGCAGAAATAAATAATAAAGGCCAATGGTCGATAAAGCAGAAAAATAACGTTACAGCGCAGAGCAAATCTAAACAAGAAATTAAGACCACAGAAAAAGTCAAAGCCATTGAAAAAATAGTTATTGTTGGTAGTCATATTAATGGCAGAACCGTAAAAGAGTTACCTGTTCCTGTTGATATTATATCTGCGGACACTCTGCGTAATAGTGGCCAGACTAACCTTGGTCAAATATTGCAAGCACTAGTACCTTCTTTTAATTTTTCTCGTTCAGCAATAAGTGATGGCAGTGACGTATTACAGCCAGCAACATTGCGTGGTTTAGGACCGGATCAGACACTGATTTTATTAAATGGTAAGCGTCGTCATCAAGCGAGTTTAATTCATATTAATAGCTCTGTTGGCCGAGGTACAGCTGGTACAGATATGAACGCCATTCCAGTAAGAGCCATTAAACGTATTGAAATTTTACGTGATGGTGCAGCCGCACAATATGGCTCGGATGCCATAGCGGGTGTTATTAATATTGTGCTAAACGATAGTAATGAGCAAGCGACCTTAATAACATCAGCTGGTGCTTATCAGCAAGGTGATGGTCAAGATTTTCAGCTATCTTATACGCAAGGTTTACCGCTGGGTGATGATGGCTTTATCAATGCCACATTAAGTTTAGTCGACCATCAAAGTACCAACCGCTCAGGTTTACATGGTGCCTGCCAATTTGGCCAGTGCACTCAATTGGACAATGGTCATTGGCAAACCGATGATCCTCGAGAGTTATCCGCTAACCGAGCAACATTTCGTATTGGCGACCCTTCGTATCAACAACTTTCTTTTGCCGCAAACAGTACATTTGAACTGAATAACGGGCAACTTTATGGCTTTTTAACCTATTCACATCGAGAAAACCAATCTGCCGCATTCTTTCGTCACAGCGCGAATAACAATGAAAACCCACTATTAAGCGATGGTCAAGCAACGATTCCTCAGGGTTATTTACCCAAAATAGATTCAGATATAAAAGATATGTCATACAATTTTGGCTATAAAGTGGCTTTCGATAATGACAGCGCCATTGATATTTCATATACCTATGGAAAGAACCAAATAGACTATACGACTAAAGATTCACTTAATGCTTCTTACACTAACTATCTATTACAAACCAGTGACTTAACAGTAGATGAATTACGTGCTCAATTACCAAAGTCTGCTTTTGCTTACGGGCTATCCTTGTCACTTGAGACAGTAAATTTACTTTTTAGCCAAGACTATGAAAATTATTCACTCGCGTTAGGCGCAGAGTTTCGCCAAGAAATATACCAAATAATACCAGGTAACCCCTACAGCTTTCAGGATTATGATACCGACAATAATCAAGCATTGTTTGACCAAGATGCCGCTGGTGGTATTCAAGGTTTTCCGGGGGTTGCACCTGAACTTGCGGTTAACGAGAGCCGTGATGTTGTTTCACTTTTTGCGGAGTCTGTGACCCAAATCAATGACTTTATCGAGCTCAGTGCGGCCATTCGTTATGATGATTATGATATATTTGGTAACAGCACCAATACAAAACTTGCGGTGCATTGGCAAGCACACCAGCAACTTATTTTGCGCGGAGCCTATAGCACAGGTTTTCGTGCACCTTCTATGCAGCAAATGTATTTCAATAATATCAGTACACAGTTTATTGTTGACGAAAGTGGCTCATTGTTGAGTGAGGAAGTGGAAACATTCAGAAATGATAGTACTTTGACCACTCGACTCGGGGTGCCTTCTTTAAAAGAAGAAGAATCTGACAACCTCAGTGTTGGCTTTATCTATAGCCCTACTGAAAATGTAGATATTAGCTTTGATTTTTATCAGATTGATATTGATAATCGTATTGTCATTAGTAGTAAATTGGGTATGGGAATATCACCTCTACTCGACCAAGCTTTTACTGAGGAGTCTGTTACCAAAGGACAGTTTTTCTTAAATGGTGCAGATACCGCAACTCAAGGCACAGATATTGTTGCTACTTGGCAGACTCAAGCTTTTTCTGGAGATATTAACTTCACCTTAGCGGCAAACTTTACCAATACAGAGGTAACCAAGTTATTTACACCTGATCACAGCACACTGCATACCATTAGCGTTGAAGAAATTTTTTCACAGCAAGATATTTCTATCATTGAAGAGTGGCAACCACGCAATAAAATAAGTGTAAACACCCTTTATAAAAACCAGCACTGGACCATCAATATATTGTTCAATCACTATGGTAAATATACAATAACCGATGGTGGTAAACAAACTTATGGCGCAGAGCTATTAACTGATATTAGCGTTAGCCATCAAATGTCAAAAAATCTTGCGGTCACTGTGGGTAGTCATAATTTATTTGATGTTATGCCTGACAAAAATCGTATAGGAAACTCTCGAGGAGGCACAATTGAAGATCAACAAGGTAATATCATTGTTGATAGCACAGGTGTATTCAAATATTCACGCCGATCAGCTCCTTTCGGTTTTAACGGCGCATATTTTTATGCAAGTCTGCAATATGATTTTTAAGGGTGTGCTGTTAACACTTAATAATAGGTAACCGCTTTAATTTCACGTTTGGGTGAAGAAGCTAAATAAATATTATAAACATCTTCAAAGTCTAAACTTAACTCTGTGGTGTAACTGTCGCCAACAGGATAGCTTTTAATCACTTTAGCTGCGCGGATGACACCTTGAACTGACGCTGACACTTCATTTTTACCCATTATCAGTTGTGACATGGTCATTTCACCATTTATCTTTTGCCCATAAACTTGTTCTGCAAGTTCTGCATAAGCGGCAAGCTTTGAGGCATTAATCGCCATCAACATACGCTGCGTTTCATGTTGTGAGTTTTGCAAACTTATCGGCGCTTGGCCAATAGCATGTAACACAGGGAAGGTTTCAGGCTTAACACTTTGCCATTGTACGTGTTTGTCATAAACACTAGAACAGCTGGCAAGTAACAAAGCTAAACTACCAGCGGTTAATATATTAAGAATAATTTTTTTCATCATAAATACCAAAAGTTAGTCCTACATCAATATAAAAAACTAATTAACAATTTTAATTGAACGTTCGTCTTCTGCTAACATAACGCTGTTTCGAATGATTAATCCATCTTTTATCCGAACACTTTCATCTTGATTAATCTGTTCACCAATTACCCAGCTTGGGATAAAAGATTGTGCCGTGGCAACAACAACACGTGATTGCATACCAATCATCCGAGCATTAATCATCACACCATTTTCTTGTTCCATCATGGTACCGGTTACAACATAGTCAATAATCTGCCGCTCTGGCAGCTCTTTCCAGTCGCGACTAAAAACATAATCACCTTGAGCAGTGACACGAATATGTCCCGTCGTTTTAAAATCAATAACAACTAAACCATGGCGCTGTAATTCATGAACAAAGTTCTCTGATATTTGATTACCCAGCCAATTAGTTGACTCAAGGTTTTCTAATTCGACAAAAGAAGCTACCGCGATAGGTGTTTTAGGGTTTACAAAAGAGCTGCTTTCAAGCATCTGATAAGTAAGCCCTTTAACAACATCTGCTATCGCATGTCGAGGTAGATTGAAACTGTCAATTTCACCTCGTACTTCTTGCTTTGATTTATAAAAATTATCTTCATCACTCATCATATTCATTGATGAACACGACATCAACGTTGGAATAAATAATGGAATAAGCCACTTTTTCATTGAGCTCCCCTTGATCGCTCTGAAAGCGAATAATCAGTTTTGCAGTAATATCGATAAACGACATCAAATAGTTTCTAATATAAATAAAGCACAAATCGCGCCAATCTATAAAGTTACTTGCGTATTAAAATAAGTGGGCATAGAAACTGCATATTCGACAGTAGATATTAAACCTTTTTTACTGACGGACTTCATATGCGCTTATTTATATCAGCTCTACTTTTATTTTTTATCACTCATTCTGCTGATGCCCAGTGGTATGAAGCTCAGGGAAAGTCAGTAATAATGCAGGGCAATGCCGAACGAGCAAAAACATTAGCCATAGAGAATGCATTAAAAAAAGCCTTACTCGTTGCCGGAGCTTCCGTATCGAGTGTGCAAAAAACGGTTAACGGATTATTGACACAAAATGAAATAAATATTCGCGCCAGCGGTACCGTAAACTCTTTTGAGCTGGTTGATGAAAATTATGAGGGCAATTTGGTCACCGTAACCATTCGTGCTGACATCTTCCCACAAAGTAAACAGTGCTTCTCTTCTGATTATCGAAAGTCTTTATTAATTACCCGTAGTAACTTAATGCATAGAGAGCAAGCGAGTATCGGTAAAATTTATGCTCTTGATAATAAATTGATGGCTAAACTTGCTTATAAAATTAACAACCAAGGTATTTATCTAGACACCAGATTGTTATTAAAAGAGAAGTCTCAGTTCTCAAGATTAAATAACAGCTTACAAGTTGAAGCAATAAAAAATCTCACCATGTCGTTAGCTAATATCAGCGATACTCAGTATGTCATGTATTCTGAAATTAATGACATTAGCTTTGCACAAGCCTCAACCAACGGTTGGCAGTTCTGGCAAGAAGATGTTTTTAACCGTCAGTTTAGTGTCAGCCTATATATTTACAACGGTACTAATGGTGAATCTGTCTTCACTAAGCAGTACCGTAGTTCTGCCCCATGGGAATTTGGCAAACGTCAGCAAGTTGATGTTCATAGCGAAGTATTCTGGCAAAGCCAATACGGAATGGCCATTGAAAAAGTGTTAGGGGATATGATCATTGATATCGACGAAAATATGATGTGTCAACCTACTCGTGGCAAGGTAGTGCAAATAGCTGGTAATTCGTTAACGATTAATTTAGGTAAAAGGCATGGCGTAAAAGTTGGAGATGAGTTTTCTCTATTACACTTAAATAATATCATTACTGACTCAGGAAAAACCTATGCAGGTTTTAACGTTAGCCCTTACACAGTAAAAATAACCCAAGTGTCTCAGCAAAGCGCACAGGCAATGACTACTGACGGGCAATTATTGGGTAACATCCAATTAAATGATTTAGCGGTGCGTTACTAACTTCATCGCTATATAGAATGTTAACGTTACCAGCATGCTGTTAACGTTAACATTGTCACTGTTTTGCGCCTTATTCGTTTGACAGACTAATACGTTTAATCAATAAGGCTGAAAGTCCAGCAAACAAAGCGGAAATGATTAAACAGGTAATTAAGTTAGTAAATTGATAAATAACACCTGACATAACAGTCCCTAATAACCTTCCCAGGGCATTAGCCATATAATAAAAGCCAACATCCATAGAAACGCCATCTTCTTTCGCCATGGCTACAATCACATAGCTATGTAGCGCAGAATTAATAGCAAAAACAGCCCCAAAAATAAATAAGCCTGCAATAATAATGATTTCAGTACTGATGTTGAGCTTGGTCGCATAAAACATCAACAGTGCTAACAACAAGGTAACACCGGATAAAATCATCCCCCAAGTAAATAACAAATGACCCTTGATATTATGTTGGTTATTTTTAATAAAAAATTTAGGTGTTGAGCCTTGAACAATACCATAAGCGATAATCCATAACGCCATAAATATCCCAACATTAGTATGTTGCCAACCTAAATTACTGACCAAATATATCGGTAATCCGACAACAAACCAAATATCCCTAGCAGCAAATAAAAATAAGCGCGCGCCCGCCAAATAATTTAATGATGAGTGATTTGAGAATATCTCTTTAAATTTAACTTTGTGCTTTGCCTTACCTAAATCACCTTGCAATAATAACAGACTAAGCACAAAAACAATCGCTAGCACACTCGCCATTATTAGCATGGCTACTGAAAATCCCACGGTACTTAGTAACCAGGCACCTAGGAAAAAACCGATACCCTTTAAGGCGTTTTTTGATCCTGTAAGATAAGCAACCCAACGGAAAAGAACAGCGTGATCTTGGTTGTTATTGCTCGTTGGTACCAACGTTTTAATACTGCTTTTAGCGCTCATCTTATTAAGATCTTTAGCTATACCCGACAGCGCCTGTGCCAACATAACCCAGATAACGGTTAAGTATTGTTCAGGAACTGTTAGCATTAATAAAGCAAAAACTTGACTGAACAGACCAATATTCATGGTTTTATTCAAACCAATTTTTGCTCCTAACCACCCGCCAACTAGGTTGGTTATCACGCCAAAAACTTCATAAAATAGAAATAACATCGCAATGGCAAGCGGGGAATAACCTAGATGATGAAAATGTAATAATACCAGCATACGCAAAGCACCATCGGTTAAGGTGAAAAACCAATAGTTAGCGGTAATTAATAGGTACTGTTTTACCGCACTAGGCAGTGCAGTTATTTTGTTTAACATAAAGGTACCAATGATGGTATTTTCGATTGATGTTGGCGTATGCTAATAAATAATCAAGAGTATTAAACATTAGCGTAACGCCAAGATATTATTCGTTTAAAAACGCAGTCTATGTCGATATTCTCAAAGACTAGTCCTTAATATCAGATCGTCCAACTAACAACATTAACTCTGCAGCTCGATTGGCATAACCCCATTCGTTGTCATACCACAAATACATTTTCAATTGGGTGTCATTAACAACCATGGTTGATAGCGCATCAACAATACATGAACGTGGATCCGTTTTATAATCAACAGAGACCAAAGGACGCTCTTCATAGCCAAGTATATCTTTTAGGTCTCCTTGTGCCGCCGTAGACATCAATTGATTAATTTCTTCAACTGTTACGGCTCTATTTAGCTCAAATACACAGTCAGTAATTGAGGCATTCGCTAACGGAACTCGCACGGCATGACCATTTAATTTTCCCTTTAGCTCAGGAAAAATATGGGTAATAGCGGTTGCAGACCCGGTAGTCGTTGGAATTAAACTTTGGCCACAAGCTCGCGCTCGACGTAAATCTTTATGAGGCGCATCAAGGATTGTTTGCGTATTGGTAATATCATGGATAGTCGTCATACTGCCGTGTTTTATGCCAACACTGTCTTGGAGAACTTTAACCACTGGCGCTAAACAATTAGTGGTACAAGAAGCAGCAGTGACAATTTTATGCTGTGCTTTGTTATAAAGATGATGATTAACGCCCATGACAATATTTAAGGCGCCCTCTTCTTTTACGGGTGCTGTAACCATAACCCGTTTAACACCTTGTGCTAAATAAGCGCTTAATAGTTTGGTCGTTTTCATCACTCCAGAAGCTTCTACAACAACATCACATTGTGACCAGTCAGTTTCAGCTATGGTTAAATTATGACTAATATTAATGTGATGTTCACCATCTTCATCACAGACGATCATTTGGTTATTGTCGACTTGTGCATCAAATTTCCAACGACCATGAATAGAGTCAAAATTCAGTAAGTGTGCTAATGTTTTAGCATCACCTGCGGGATCATTAATTTGAATAAACTCTATTTCTGGCCATTGCCATGCCGCACGTAAAACTAAACGTCCGATGCGGCCAAAGCCATTAATTCCTACTTTAATTGTCATGATTTATTCCTATTTATTAAGGTTATTCGCAACATGTTTGCTGTCTGCTCGGACGATTGCCCATATCAATAAGGTTTGTTACACATGCGGTTAAATATGCTTGATTGTTAAGACTTGATAACTCGATGACTTCTTTTTGCCAAAATGGCATTGCATCAACGAGACTATAAAAAACCCAGCGTCCTACTTTTCGTTCACTGAGAATATGATGTAATTTAAGTTGGGCAATATGACGTGATATTTTAGGTTGAGATAAAGACAAAGCGGCCGTTAATTCACAGACACACAGTTCTTTTTCCATTTGTATAAGTAAAATTATTTTTAGCCGAGTATCATCAGCTAAATTTTTAAAAAATTGAACCACCCTATCATTATTCATAACTGGCACCGCATTAATTCGAAAGCTTATTTGGAACATACATAAAATAACAACACACATTTAACATATGTTTTTTCATATATATGGAAAAACATATGTTATTTCATATTGAGAGAGTATGCAAATAACCTTTAAAAAAACAGTTGTTAGATAAAAGCGCAAAAAAAAGCATGAGTTAACTCATGCTTTGGTGTTAAGAAACTAAATATGGCTAAATTTCGACCATATCACCTTTACTTTGCAGCCATGTTTTTCTATCTGGGCTACGTTTCTTTGACAGTAGCATATCCATTAACTCCATCGTTTCAGAGTGCTCATCTACCGTTAATTGCACTAAACGACGTGTATTTGGATCCATAGTCGTTTCGCGTAGTTGCAGAGGGTTCATTTCACCCAGACCTTTAAAACGTTGTACATTAACTTTACCACGTTTTTTCTCAGCTTCTATTCGATCTAAAACACCGTCTTTTTCGGCTTCATCTAAGGCATAGAAAACTTCTTTACCGACATCGATACGATAAAGTGGTGGCATAGCCACATAAACATGGCCACGTTGCACTAAAGGTAAAAAGTGTTGCATGAATAAAGCACATAATAACGTTGCGATATGAAGACCATCGGAATCGGCATCGGCAAGAATACAAATTTTACCGTAGCGTAATTCTGATAAATCATCGCTATCTGGATCTATGCCTAATGCCACTGAAATATCATGGACCTCTTGTGAAGCCAGTATTTGTCCGGAATCGACTTCCCAGGTATTTAAAATTTTACCTCTAAGCGGCATAATTGCTTGAAACTCACGGTCTCTAGCTTGTTTAGCACTACCTCCCGCCGAGTCTCCTTCCACTAAAAACAATTCTGTTCGGGCAATATCTTGACTGCCACAATCAGTTAATTTCCCGGGTAAAGCAGGTCCTTGAGTAATTTTTTTACGAATAATTTTTTTACTGGCACGCAAGCGTCGCTGAGCATTTGAAATACAAAATTCAGCAAGGTTTTCTGCGATTTCAGTGTGTTCATTTAACCATAAACTAAAAGAATCTTTTACCACACCGGTAACGAAAGCGGCGCATTGTCGAGAAGATAAACGTTCTTTAGTTTGTCCTGCAAATTGTGGTTCTTGCATTTTCACCGATAAAATATATGAACATTTGTCCCATATATCATCTGGCGTTAATTTTACACCGCGAGGAATGAGGTTTCTAAATTCACAAAATTCGCGCATTGACTCCAATAAGCCTTGACGTAAACCATTGACGTGTGTGCCACCTTGGATGGTTGGAATTAAATTGACATAACTCTCTCCAATGCCCTCTCCACCTTCAGAGAGCCAAGTTACGGCCCAATCAGCGGCTTCATGCGAAGAAGAAAAAGTCCCAACAAAAGGGTCTTCAGGTAAACAAATACAGCTTTTAAGAGAATCTTTCAGGTAGTCGACTAAACCATCTTCGTAATACCATTGATATTTTTTATCTTCATTCTTGTCATGAAACTTGATGGTCAAGCCTGGACATAAAACAGCTTTCGCTTTTAATAAATGTACTAAGCGACGCACTGAAAAATTTGCTGAGTCAAAATATTTAGGATCAGGCCAAAACTTTACGCGTGAACCGGTATTTCTTCGGCCAACCGTACCGGTTTCATGTAACTCTTCAACTTTTTCACCATGCTCAAAAGCCATTTCATACACTTTACTGTCACGGCGAACTGAAACATCAACTCGGGTAGAAAGTGCGTTAACCACAGAAATGCCAACACCATGCAAACCACCAGAAAATTGATAATTTTTATTAGAAAATTTACCACCGGCATGAAGTTTACAGAAAATAAGCTCAACACCTGAGACACCTTCTTCGGGATGAATATCGGTTGGCATGCCTCGACCATCATCAATAATTTCCAGTGATTGGTCTTTATCGAGCACAACGGTGATATTTTGCGCATGCCCAGCCAAAGCCTCATCAACCGAGTTATCAATAACTTCTTGGCCTAAATGATTAGGGCGAGAAGTATCTGTGTACATACCTGGACGATGTCGTACTGGGTCTAAACCACTGAGGACTTCAATGGAGTCTGAATTATATTGTTCGCTCATTTAACTATTCTAATAATGATTATGATTAAAAAATGTTTTAATACCTATCGGTCTACTTTATTGACTCGTTGGGTATAAATTAAAAAACATCGCAATTTTAGGTAACACTTTCGAGTAATCAATAAAGCTGTGATCCCCGCCTTGCTGGACAATTATTTGGCAGTCACAATATTTATCGACAGCTTTTTGATAATCTAACACTTCATCGCCTGTTTGTACCATGACCAAGTAATTATTTTTCGAAATAAATTGTTGTTCAAGGCTTTTTAATGACTCAATAAAATGCTTTTCAATGTAATAAACTTCCTGTGTGTAAGGATTAGTTTGTTCACCTAAATAATCAACTAATAATTCAAAGGGCTTTACCGCCGGATTAATTAATACGGCTTTGCCTTGATATTTCTCTGATAAATACGTTGAAAAATAGCCACCTAGTGACGAACCAATAAAATACCAAATGTTTTCTTTATCGCTTTTTGAGTCTATTAGTGTCGTTAATTGTTCGATAACAGCCGTTGGTGACGAAGCTAACTGAGGGCTAAAAAATGAGACTTCGGGAAAATGTTCATTAAAGTAATGCTTTGTCAGTTGTGCTTTCATCGATTGTGGTGATGAATTAAAACCATGTAGATATAAAATATTAACCTGTTTAGACATTTTATTCCTTTGTTAAAAAGTAGCTGTCTGACTTTATTTTTCCATCAGTAAATAGCGAAAAAACACGATAGCCTGGCCCTTGTCCATTTGAAGCACCAGCGCTTTTATTGGTGTCAAATTGAATCGATGTAGCGGGACAAGTAAATAAGGGAATGGCTGGTGATTGGTCTGAATACAAGGTTAATGCTTGATGCACATGACCACAGGTAATAGCTTTGATACTCGAAAACTTATTAATCGTTTGCCAAAACTCTGCTTGATTTTCTAAACCGTGTTGATCAATAAAATAACCAACATCTAATGGGTGATGATGCATCATCACTAATTGATGTTTTTTATCATCAATTAGTGACTCAAATGCAGATAAATCGCTTGGTGTTACCAGACCTTTCGGTGTTTCACTTTTACTGTTAAGTAAAACAATTTGCCAATATTTATCATTAAAGACTTTTTCATGATTGAAAGGAGGAACAGATAAATATTTATCCAATAACTCGAGTTCATCATGATTCCCCGCCAAATAATAAAAAGGTATCGCTATGTCACTTTCAACAACAGCTTGCACAAAAAGTTGATAAGACTTTTCACTATGGTCTTGAGTTATATCACCGGTGAATACAATAGCATCGACTAAATGCTGATTTTTAATGTCGTCTAAAACACTGACTAAATTATGGTAAACATTAGCACCATGATGCAAACCATCTGTTTGAGAAAACAAATGGCAGTCGCTTATTTGCGCAATTTTAAAAATAGAAGACAAAAGGATTACTCAAAAAGTGATAAGTTGACTTGGCCTAACTTTAAACAAAGTTGCAGCCATTCTTTAAGAAACTGATTAATTTGCTCTTTTTCATCAGGTAAATGCATTTTACTATTAGGATAATCGTAACGAGGTTTAACTTGTTTGATGTCTTGATTACTGATCACCTCAGCCATTCGAGCATCATGATATAAACGGATAATCATTTTGGGACGTAAAATGTGGTCAAATACCGTTTTATTATTGTTATCTTCTCCAGTAACGACTGCTTTTGTCTTAGGCAGTTCTTGGCGAATACTCACCAAGCTGGTGTAGCGAGTAATTTCGAGTATTGTTATCTTGTAAGATAAAAAATCAGAAATAAAAAAACACCGCTCATCACCAACCGCTTCTTCATCGTTATGACTGGCCAATAAGCGAACTAAAAACATATAGTTAACTTCACAAAGATTCATTAAGGTTGATAATCTTGGCTGATATTTTTTACTTTGCTGTATCATTTACGAAGACCATTTCTGCTGTAGTTGATGAAAGTTATTCTGTAGCCATTGTAACCCAATTATTGTTGCTGCATTGGTGATTTTTCCATTTTCTAACAACGACATGGCTTGTTCTCTTGACATGACATGCAACAAAATATCTTCACTTTCAGTTTCTAAACCGTGCACCCCTGAGACATTTTTGCTATCTATATTAGCAACATATAAATGTATAACTTCGCTCATACCACCAGGACTTGAAAAATACTCCAGCACTTTATCGAGTTGATTAGCATTTAACGTTAAGTCGGCTTCTTCTTTAGCTTCTCGAATAGCAACATCAATAGGCGATTCATCTTGACCAAACATACCGGCGACAAACTCTAATAGCCATGGCGTGTCTCCTTGACCAATAGCGCCAACTCGAAATTGTTCGATTAACACAACACGATCATAGGTCGCATCGTAAGGAATAACGACTACCGCATGACCACGTTCAAAAACTTCGCGCGTTAATACTTTACTTTCGCCACCATCAAATAGTCGATGACTAAGTTGATACTCATCCATTTTAAACACACCTTGGTAGCAGGTTTTTTGTTGATAAATGGTGACGTCTTTATTTGAAAACTTTGATGGTTTTGTATTTTTGTTAGGCATTGAGTGGCTTTATTTCCCATATAAAAATTTAAAATAAATGAAGATACTATAATAAAGCGAGCACTAGCATAAAACATTTTGTTACACTAGAATGCATTCGCAAACACTTATTTTATTTAGCTAATTCAAAAATCAAGATACGATAGTATCATAATAATATAGCGTACATGGCACACTCAAAGGAATAGCTCACTCATGAAAAAAACAATTACGGCACTGATCATTGGTTTGGTTTGTGTAACTAATACTACGTTAGTTAACGCTGAAGATTTATTGGGCGTTTATCAACAAGCACAAAAAAATGATCCTACCGTATTGAGATCAAAGGCTTTATTTAACGCATCAAAAGAAGGCATAGATCAAGCCAGAGCTGTTTTATTACCAGAGATCAGTGCTTCAGCTAGCTACACAATGAGTAAAGATCAATTTATTCCAACATCGGATGATGGGCAATCATCAAATAGAACATTGACCAATAAATCTGATACTTTGCGCTATGGCTTGAGTTTAAGTATGTCATTATACAATCATAGTACATGGTTAAGATTAGATAATGCCAAAAAAGCCGCGCACCGCAGTGATGTTTCTTATCAAGCAGCAAAACAAGAATTGATTGTTAGAGTAACGACCGCTTATTTTGATGTTTTAAGTGCTAAAGACGATTTAGATTTTGCTAAAGCTGAGAAAGCGGCTATTGAGCGTCAATTAGAACAGACAAAACAACGTTACTCTGTTGGTCTAAAAGCAGTAACAGACGTGCATGAAGCACAGTCGCAATACGATAATGCCGTTACTTCTGAAATTCGCGCTGAAAACAGTGTTTACACTGCAGAAGAAGCGTTAAGGGTAATTACCAATGTGTATCCAAGAGACTTAAGTGTTTTAAACACTGAACGTTTCAGTACCTCACGCCCGATACCTGACAGTGCAAATGAATGGCAACAAACAGCAGAAGCAAAAAATTTAGATTTAATTAGCCAAAAAATAGCGGTTGATGTTGCTAAAGAAAATATTAATATCGCAAGATCTGGTCATTATCCAACATTAAGTTTATCGGGCAGTTATGGTGCTAGAGATCAAGATAACGAAGTAAACAATGCCACTTTTGAAAACCCTGCTTTAGATAGTCAGTCTATCGGCATAACGTTAAACGTACCTATTTATTCTGGTGGCGCTACGTCAAGTGCTGTTCGCGAAGCACAGAGCAACTATGTTGCTGCCAGCCAAGATTTAGAGTTAACTTATCGTAATGTTGTTCGTAATACACGTAATGCTTACAACACCGTTATTGCTGCTGTTTCGGCAATCAAAGCCCTTGAGCAATCTGTTGTTAGTGCTGATAGTGCATTAAAAGCAACGGAAGCTGGTTTTGAAGTAGGAACTCGTACTATTGTTGATGTGTTAGATAGCACGCGTAATTTATATAACGCAAAACGTAACTTATCATCAACGCGCTATAATTATGTACAATCAATTTTATCGTTAAAACGTGCGGCAGGTACAATCAGTGAGCAAGACTTAATCAACATCAATCAAGGGTTAAGTGCCGCTAAGTAAGCTTATTAAACTTCCTTTGTGAAGTATTAATTGTAGGTTTAAAAGTTATAGATATAAAAAAACCCTGATATTTCAGGGTTTTTTATTGTCTACAACTTTATTGTTATTAACTAAACATAGTTTTTACATCAGTAACCATCTGTTGAAATTCTTCACTTTTCATAAAGTCCACGTCAGGTAAAATACCTTTATTCACATAGCTTTTTAATAACACTTCACAGGTTGATACATTCTTGAAAATACCGTTGTGAATAGCACCTGCACGAATGAAGTCCAAATAATGAGTTTCAGAAGGTAATACCGTTAAATCACTCCAACTGGTTACTAAAGTGACAAATTCATCTGAGAATCCCCACGCTTTAGTCACTTCTCCACCAATATCCGCAGCTAACTTAGCAATAGCTTGCTGTAAAAAAGTCGGGTTAGCGAAAACATCAGGATGATTTTCAGCTTCAGTTAAAATGGGTAAAACACCTATATTATGAACCAGTGCCGCCAATGTTAAGGTGTCTAACGTTAATGATGTGTGTTTATGGTCTTGGATATAAAAAGTCATTAAACTGATGGCAACTGCGGCTACATCGACGGTTTTTTTCCATGACTTTTTCAAATACATTGAAACTATTTCATTTTTTGAAACAAATACTTGCTCTAACGCCATCGCTGTTGCGATACTTTTGATTTGGCGCAAACCAATGCGAGTTACAGCCTGGTTGACTGTTTCAACTTTAACAGAACGTCCTAAAATAACGCTATTCGCTACTTTCAACATACCCAAAGATAAAGCAGGGTCATGACCGATAATATCACTCATTTGTTTTAAGTTAATGTTTGGGTCATCCGCCGCTTGGCGCACTTTCAGTGCTACTTCTGGCAAGGTTGGAAGTACAAGCGCATCTTGTTTAATTTTTTCTACTAAAATTGTATAAAGGGCATTTTCAGTTCCCATAGTCTCACCTTAATTATTATTATCATTTGTCAATTATCAATTGTATTACATTAAAAAGTAGCACAGTTTTTTGCTTATATTATTATTTTAGGTCAAATATTAGTAAATTTTTCAATACTGTATCTTTATTAGACAAATGCTCAAATATTTAAAATTCTAGTTTTTAATCACTTAATATGATTTTCATCAAAGAACCGCCTGATAAGCTGTTTACCTATGACAAACGATGTTTTTATAATACCGCTAATATAAATCATCTATGTTGTTCATTATGCTAAAACCTGAATTATTATCGCCTGCTGGAACCTTAAAAAATATGCGTTATGCTTTTGCTTACGGAGCTGATGCTGTGTACGCAGGGCAACCCCGTTACTCTTTACGGGTGAGAAATAATGAATTCAATTTAGAGAATCTTAAAATTGGTATTAATGAAGCTCATTCCCTAGGTAAAAAGTTTTACTTAGTCAATAATATTGCTGCACATAACAGTAAATTAACAACGTTTATTAAAGATATTACGCCCGTTATAGCAATGCAGCCCGATGCCCTGATCATGTCTGATCCCGGCCTTATCATGATGGTACGGGAAAAATTCCCTGATATGCCAATTCATCTATCTGTGCAAGCTAATGCGGTTAATTGGGCAACCGTAAAGTTTTGGTATCAACAAGGTGTTGAGCGCGTTATTTTATCACGTGAATTATCGCTTGATGAAATTGAAGAGATTCGTTTTCGATGCCCTGAAATGGAATTAGAAGTTTTTGTTCATGGTGCTTTATGCATGGCATATTCTGGTCGTTGCTTGTTGTCTGGTTACATTAATAAACGCGACCCAAATCAAGGAACATGTACAAATGCTTGTCGTTGGAAATATGATAGCCACCAAGCAAAAGAAAACGAAACCGGTGATATAATAGCGGTACAGCCAGACACTAAAGTAAAACCAGAACTATTTATCCCTGATTCAGCTAAAATCATTATTCCAGAGCAACAACCAATTGAGGATATTATTTTATTGCAAGAGCAAGGTCGACCCGGTGAATATATGCCAGCATTTGAAGATGAGCACGGTACTTATATAATGAATTCAAAGGATTTACGTGCCGTTGAACATGTAGAACGTTTAATAAAAATAGGCGTGCATTCATTAAAAATTGAAGGTCGAACTAAATCATTTTATTACTGTGCTCGAACAGCACAAATTTATGGCCAAGCTATTTCTGATGCTTTAAGTAATAAACCTTTTAATCAAAATTTAAATACCGATTTAGAACATCTTGCTCACCGAGGTTATACCCAAGGTTTCTTAAAACGTCACCGCCATAGTGACACACAAAATTCTGATTACGGTTATTCAAAAAGTGATACTCAGCAATTTGTTGGTGAAATATTAGGCCGCAACGAAATAACAGGTTTAGTAGAAATAGAAGTAAAAAATAAATTTCTAGTCGGTGACCGTTTAGAGTTAATGACACCGCTAGGTAATACATCTTTTGTTTTATCTCATATGGAGAACGCCAAAGGTGAAGTTATTATTGACGCAAAAGGGTCCGGTCATAAAGTATCAATTTCGCTAGTAAGCGAGCACGATTTAACTTTTGGTATTATTATGCGCTACCTTAATGAAGGTGGCACAACACGCCAACCGTTTACACAAAATCAAGTAGCGTAATAGGGCCATGGCACTGATTATAGAAGATGCATGTATTAACTGTGATATGTGTGATCTAGAATGTCCTAATGAGGCCATTGCATTGGGTAGCATGATTTATGAAATTGACGTGGATAAATGTACTGAATGTGTTGGCCATTATGACAAGCCGACTTGTATTAGCGTATGTCCTATTGATTGTATCAAAAAAGATCCAAAGCATAATGAAAATGAGCAAACGTTATTAGCTAAATTTATCGCTATGCATGGTTAACAGCACCTACTACGACTGAAACAATAACGTGCAATTGCTCAGTCGATTAAGTTTGTATTTAGACAGATATAGCGGCTTTTATATGAGCGTGGCATTGATAATTCACTAATTCAAAGTCTTCAAAAGTAAAATCAAAAATACTTTTTATCTCAGGATTAATTTTCATAGTTGGCAAAGGTAGCGGAGTGCGACTTAGTTGTTCATCAACTTGTTCCATATGGTTTGAGTATAAATGAGCATCTCCGAAAGTATGAACAAAATCACCTAGCTCTAAATCACAGACTTGGGCGATCATCATGGTAAATAGTGCATAACTTGCAATATTAAAGGGTACACCTAGAAAGATGTCGGCACTGCGTTGATATAATTGACACGACAGCTTGCCATTGAGTACATAGAATTGAAAAAGCGTATGGCACGGGGGTAATGCTTGCTTGCCCTGTGCAGCATTCTCTGCAGGGCTTATAGATGTATCAGGTAATAATGCAGGATTCCAAGCGGTAATAATATGACGTCGTGAATCTGGGTTATTTTTTAAATCATCAATCAATTGTGTAAGTTGATCAATTGTTTCGCCATTGGCTGATGGCCAATTACGCCACTGTACTCCATATACAGGCCCTAGTTCGCCCGACTCTGTTGCCCAAGCATCCCAAATTTTAACGCCATTCTCACTTAAGTAAGCAATATTAGACTCACCTTTAATAAACCATAATAATTCATGAATAATTGATTTTAGATGACATTTTTTAGTGGTGACCAGTGGAAAGCCTTTTGCTAAGTCAAAACGCATTTGATAACCAAAAATACTTTTGGTGCCTGTACCTGTGCGGTCTGATTTTTGTACGCCGTTATCACGAACATGTCGCATGAGATCTAAATATTCTTTCACTGTCTTTCCTTCTCTAAAAAATTTTAATTTTAAACAAACGCTATTGTACTAACTTAATATCATTTTAACTGCTACTAGCATCAAAAATATCGCAAATGCTTTCTTGATAGTACCGACCGGTAACTTACTCGCCGCTTTAACACCTATTGGAGCAAAAAGAGAAGACGTAATAATGATACCAAGCAAGGCAGGTAAATAAACATAGCCTAAGCTATATTTGGGTAAGTTCTCTTCTCCCCAACCAGCAATCACATAGCCGCTAACACCGAATATGGCCACAACCATACCACTGACCGTGGCAACACCAATACATTGGCGTAAAGGAACTTTAAAGTAACTTAATATCGGGACTAGAATAGCACCACCAGCAATGCCCATTAGACTTGCTAAAATACCAGTAAAAAAGCCAATACCTTTAACAATGATATTTTTGGGTAGTTTTTCATCATCGTTGTGATTAATTAATTTATTTTTCTTCGCTCGGTTTATAGCAATAAACATATAAGACGAAAGTAAAAAAACAGCAATAGCAAAAGTATTTTTTAGTGCAACAACAGAAAGCATATCAGCAATAAATCCGCCAAGTAACGATCCTAATGCAATCGCCATCATGAGTTGCTTAGCAAGTGGCCAAGGTATATTGCTATTACGGTGATGAGCTAATGCCGCGGAAAGTGAAGTAACAACAATAGTGGCTAACGAGGTCGCAAGCGCCATTGGCATAACTAAGTTCGGTTCAATGCCTAGCTGCGGTAATAAATACACCAAAGCGGGTACAATTATCAACCCGCCACCTATGCCTAAAAGACCAGCAGAGAAACCGACCACTGAGCCGAGTAACACGCAAATTAGAAAGATACTTAATAACATTGTTTACTGCTTTTTAAGTTAAATTAACCGGATACATTACCTACCGGCACGTACGAAACTACTTAAACCGAATTGTTCAAGTTGTTCATTTAAATAACTGTGTACTTGTTTGGATGTTGAAAGGGTTAACACATGTGCCAACATCATTTTTACTTGATGAAAATCAACATGGCGGATCACCCATTTAATTTTTGCGATATTATGCGCGTTCATACTCAATTTGTCATATCCCATCGCTAATAATAATAAAGCGCCTGCTGGTTCACTGGCTAGCTCGCCACATAGGCTCAAGGGTACCAATGAGCGAGCTGATTGTTCTGCAATATGGTTAAGCGCTCTTAAAACAGCTGGATGATATGAATTATATAACGCTGATACGCGGGCATTATTTCGGTCAACTGCTAATAAATATTGAGTTAAATCATTACTGCCCACCGAAAAGAAATCAACTTTACTGGCTAATTCAGGCAATTGATAAATAATACCTGGCACTTCGATCATTATACCAACTTTTGGACGAGTGAGCTTTTCTTCACCGATAAAATCAAGTTCACCAGACAGTTCATAATAAGCTTGATTGATTAAACGAGTTGCTTCGTCTACCTCTAAAGTACTTGAAATCATCGGCAACATAATTTCTAAATTATTTAAGCCAACATTCGCTCGCAACATTGCTCGTACTTGTAAGAGAAAAATTTCAGGATGATCAAGTGTAATGCGAATACCACGCCAACCAAGAAATGGATTATCTTCATTTATCGGAAAATAGGGTAACGACTTGTCACCACCAACATCTAAGGTACGCATAGTTACAGGTTGATCAGGAAAAGCACTTAATACTTGACGATAAAGTTCAGTTTGCTCTGACTCAGAGGGAAAGCAGCTGCGGTTCATAAAAGGAATTTCAGTACGATACAAACCGATCCCTACAGCACCTGAATTTTTTGAATATTCAAACCCTGATGAAAGCCCAGCATTAAGTTGCAACTCAATGGTTTGACCATCTTTGGTAATAGCAGGCAATTGCGCTACTTTTTTAACCTTATCGGCGAGTAATATCTCTTGAGTGATTAAGTGTTGATATTCACGTTGTAAGGCTTCATTAGGCTGAACAAAAAGCTCACCACTAAAGCCATCTACAATACAGTTCTTCTGGTGTAATCGACTAAGCGAAATTTTCTCAATACCCATTACCGCTGGCACACCTAGTGCTCTTGCTAAAATAGCAGCATGAGAATTATTGGAGCCCTGAAGCGAGACTACACCTTTTAAGCCTTGGTGCTGGTATTGTGCAAGCATAGCTGCCGTTACTTCTTCAGCAACTAGTATAAATTCTCGTGGAAGTTGTTGCTCTTTTATATTTAGTTTTTTTAAGTTAAGTAATAATCGATTACCTAAATCGCGTATATCACTGGCCCTTTCACGCAAATAACGGTCATCTAAGGCTTCAAACTGAATAATATAGCTATCAATGATTTGTTTTAAAGCACTTTCAGCAGTCCAACCTGATATTATTTTCTGGGTAACTTCTTTAGTAATATTTGCATTATTTAATAATTGCTTATACATATCGAAAATATCTAAAGTACTCTCCGCAATAATCCCTTGTAACTTACTGGCCATGAAATCAAAATCTATGCGTGTTTTCGCCACGGCTTCTTCAAAAAATTGTAACTCTAGCGTTGGGGTTTTAGTTCGTTGTAAAGAAACAGAAGCTAAACTTACCGCTGGATACACAACAAACATTTCACCAATCATTACCCCTGAGGAGCCAGCAACACCCTGTAATGCTTTAGTCCAATGACTATTAGCATCTTGCTCTGTGATTAACACATTAGCTTCAGCATTGGCCAATGAAGTAGCTAGTTGGGCTGATAAGGTAACTAAGAATGCTTCTTCATTTTCAGTAAAATGCCTAGCCTCTTTTTGTTGAATCGCCAGTATGCCCAGCACTTTTCGTCGATGAATAATGGGGGTCCCCAGAAAGGCATTTAATTCGTCTTCCTCAACTTCAGGGGCATGAATAAATTGAGGATGGTTTTGCGCATTAGCAATGTTAAGTGGTTCTTCTCGCTGGCCCACTAAACCGACTAAGCCTTCAGTAAAACCGATGGTTGTTTGACCTAATGAACCTTCTGCCAAACCGTCAGAGGCAACCAATAAAAAATGTTGTTTGAGGTGGTCAGCAAGATAAATTGAACAACAGTCAGTATTCATCGTTTCTTTTATTTGTTCCACCATACGATGTAATGCACTGTCGAGTTCAGCGTTTTGGCTAAATTCTAGAACAATTCTCCGTAGGATAGTTAACATACGGCTCCTTAAATAAAAATGCCCGTTCACTTTAAGATATAGGGTCATCTTTAAGTGATACGGGTATATTATACATTTTTGTTTTGTCGTATAAAACTGCTACATAATAATAATCAACTACGACGTTTACGGTTTTGATGGCGATAAGAAGGCATAGACGCCTGAGCAAATTCCTTCATCACTTTACGGTAAACTTCACGTTTAAAAGACACTACCTGACGCACTGGGTACCAGTAACTTACCCAACGCCAATCATCAAACTCTGGATGATCAGAGTGAAGTAAATCAACCGCAGACTCTTCTGAAGTTAGCTTAAGTAAAAACCATTTCTGTTTTTGCCCAATACAAACAGGTTTACTTTCATGCCTAATTAAACGTTTTGGTAATTTATATCTCAACCAGTGTTTGGTCGAAGCAACAATACTGACATGTTCCGGTTTTAATCCCACTTCTTCGTGTAATTCTCGGTACATGGTTTCTTCTGCTGTTTCTCCCTCATCAACCCCCCCTTGTGGATATTGCCACGAGTGTTGACCATAACGCCTAGCCCAAAATACTTGTCCTCTATCATTGATTATGACTATGCCGACATTAGCTCTATAGCCTTCGGCATCTATCAAAGGAATTCCCAATAACTTTCATAAAATATATCTTGATTCTTCCATAATATGGGCTTGCGGGCAATTAATTAATTTTTTATTTTATCTAGACCATAGCGTCAAAAGTTATGAATCTTTATACTGAGTAAAGAAAAGTCACGACTAAAGAGTTTACTCATTAAAATTAATATCCCTACTAACGAAGATGATTTACTAAAAAGAGCGCAAGCGCTTGCTGGACTTAATTTAGCTGAAATAGCTGAACAAGCAGGCGTAGTAGTCCCTGAGAATTTAACGAGAGAAAAAGGTTGGATAGGTCTTTTACTTGAGCAGGTTCTTGGCGCTAGTGCGGGGTCAAAACCTGAACCTGACTTTCCACATTTAGGTATTGAATTAAAATCGTTACCCATTAGCATGCAAGGCAAACCTTTAGAGACAACATTTGTATGTGTTGCACCTTTGACTGGCTTAGTAGGGGCTAGTTGGAAAACCAGCCATATACGCAACAAAATGGCACGTGTTTTATGGGTACCGGTAATTTCTGAACGACATATACCAATAGGCGAGCGTATAGTTGGCACCCCTTTTATTTGGTCCCCGTCTTATGAAGAAGAACAATTACTCGCCCTAGACTGGCAAGAGCTTACCGATATGATTGTATTAGGTGAAGTAGAAAACATCTCAGGAAAACATGGCCAAGTGTTACAACTTCGCCCCAAAGCGGCCAATAGCCAAGCTAAAACACAAGCCTTTAATAAACACGGCGAGCCCTTTCGAACACTGCCTCGTGGCTTTTATTTAAAAACATCTTTTACACACATGTTATTACGTAATCATTTGCGTATTGATTAACGATATCTGCGGTATTCATATTTCAATTGAAACTTATCTTAAATACACAAACCATCAGGTAATTATTAATTGACTGATTTACTTTAACTACTGAATTTATGAACTTATCTATGCTAAAAAGTAAAATTTAAACTATTGTTACAGGTACTGATCTTATTACTCGTTGATTCACTTCGTTGTTACTGGTTTTGAAAGAATACGTTATAAGGCTTATCTGAAATATACTATGGTCATTCTATGAATAGTCACCCCCTTAAGCCTTCTTTAATAATCGAGAATATCTCCCGCCTTGAAGGACTGCCATCACAACAAATACATAGTCTGTGTTATTCTCACCGAAAATTTTGGCTAAGCACACCTAATGGATTAGCTATATATGATGGTGAACACGTTGAAATTCTTAATCAACATTCAGGACTTTTAACTCACGGTCAACGTTCAGTTACTTCAAATAGAGATACTATTTTAGCCTGCTCAGATTTAGGCATTTCAATTATAAACGCTGAAACCCATCAATCCATCGTTGATCTTAATACAGTTGACCTTGGCCTTGGTTGGTGCCAATGCGCGATATCTATTGATAACAACGACTATTTATTAGGATGCGCCAAAGGGCTATATCGATGGAATAGCAAGTCGGATGAATTGAACAAAGTAAGCCTTGACGTTTCCGGCGAAGGCGTACTCAGTATTGTTAAAAGCAAAGATCAAACTATTCTTATTCAAATGTCACAGTCAGGCATTTGGGTGTACCAAAATGAAATGATTCGACCTCTTATTAATCAATACACCAAGAGCTTTAACTCGGCGAACCATATTAGTGCATCGACGCAAGGCTTTCTCATTGCTAATAACAAGAGCATCATCATTTTAGATTTTGATTTAAAACTTAAAGAGCATATCCAACTCCCTGATATAGAGTCAACGATTGTCCGTATATTGTTTCCTCATTCAAATCATATGATCATTGCAGAGAAAACCTGTGTATACGAACTAATAAAGCACGATTACATTTGGAAAAAAGGAAAGACGCTATTTACCACCGCAAAAATCACCGATCTTTGTTACGATTCATTCAACAATCTTTGGGCTACTACCGACTTCAGTGGATTAATTAAGTATCCAGCTTTGAATGACTATATTCGAACGTTTGTACCTAAAAAAGCTACATCAATACTAACGCTTCGACTGGCTCAAAATGGACAAGACATTCTTATTGGAGGCACAGGCCATAGTTATTCACTTTCATCGCAAAATGATGCGATACAGAGTGAAATAAGCAGCTTAAAAAACTTAACTTGTTGGGATATTTACCAAGACAAACAGCTAAAAATCTTTGCTGCCTGTAATGAAGGGCTAGCCATCTGTGAAATGACAGATAATTCTTCTGTACAACTTTTTACTGACAAAAACATTGGTGCTGGACGTTGTATTCAGAATATTGGAGAAAATTATCTATATGGCAGTGTTTACGGTTTATTCATATTTTATCCAAGCAGTAAAAAGTTTGAACCTATCAATGATTCATTAGGAAAAACCTTAAGTTATATCTACACAATAGTCCCAAAAGATACAAATAACTATTTTGTTACAACACTTGGTCGAGGACTGTGGATCTATAACACCGATGACAACACGCTCATTTCTGTCGAATTAAAGAATAAATACCTTAACATCTACGATATCAACGTTAATAAAGAGGGTGCATACGCGATAGCAGCTGACAATAAACTATTATTGATGATTGACTCACAAGTCACCGAAATTTTCGAGTCTAGCGATTCTATCGCAGCCTGGACCTGCCGATGGCACAATCAAGATGAAATACTCATTGGTACGTCGCAAGGTCTGCAGTTGTTTGACATCAATTGTCGGCAACCAAAGTACGTTATTAATAATGTTCCCGAACGTCAGTTTTGGGAGTTTACAACCAGCCGTAGCCTATTGAGGAAAGGTGAAGATAGTTACTGGTGTGGTCTCAATGAAAGCTTAAACGTCATTGAAATACCCAGATTAATTGATACCGTACAAGCACCAATACCTGAGATAAAATCTGTTTCGAGCAGTAGCCAATTCCTGCTTGATGGCAATATATTAACCATAGAAGAAGGTAGTTGGAACCTCGACATTATGCTTTGTTCTTATTGGTTGTGGAAAGAAAAAAGCATTAGTTATCACTATCGACTGGTTGGATTTCACGATAATTGGCGAAAAACCAAACACGAACCAATAATGTACTCAGCCCTTCCTTCTGGAGAATATTTACTAGAAGTTCAGGTTAAGTGCGGTTTAGCCCAGTCAAATCAAAAGATCAAACTACTTTTAATAAAAGTGATCAGGAAAGGGACTATTTTTAAGCTTTTAACATGGATAAAAAAAGCCATAGCAACCAGTATCATAAAAATTAAACAGCGCAAAAATTTTTGGAAACTATATGAAAGTCATTTAGAACTAGAGAGGATTGTCGAAAAAAGAACGGCAGATTTGTCAATTGCCAATCAAAAACTGCAGGAGATGAATCTATCATTAGAGCTACTGTCAAACAAAGATCAATTAACTGGAATAAATAACCGTAGGGCCTTTCAAAATTTCGTGGATGAAGAAATAAAAAGAGCCAGCCGAAATAAGTATCACTTTAGTATTCTAATGATAGATATAGATTATTTTAAGCAGTATAACGATAATTATGGTCACTTAGCTGGTGATTTATGCTTAAAGCTGGTTGCACAAAATCTTTTATCTTGCTTGCACCGTAGCGGTGACATTTTGGCTAGATACGGCGGGGAAGAATTTATTATTGCATTACCAGAAATTGACCAACAACAAGCTAAAAATTTTGCCGACCTTTGCATAAAATCCATTAATACATTAGGCATAAACCATGAACACTCTGCGGTATCATCAAATATTACCATTAGCGTAGGCGTAGTAAATTCACTTGTAGAGCCCCTGAAAAATAGGTCTGAACGTATAACGTTCATAACAAAGCTTATTGGCCAAGCCGATGAAAATTTATACTTAGCCAAAAAGCAAGGCAGAAATAGATCCGTTTAAAATAGCTATATTAAAAAACCCTGTTTATCTAGCAAGCTTTCCTCCAAAGCGACTTTAACTTTTTACAGACGGAACAAACCAAATTCCAGGCAAATAAAACCAACTCGAAAGTTGGTTTATTTCTGCTTTTCAGCAAATGTGGTGGGCGCGGCAGGGTTGAACCTGCGACCGGAAGCGGTTAGTTTCGTAGCGACTCTTATATAATCGATCTCTCCAGCAGGTTAGATAAACTATCACTTTATCCTAGGCAAAATCTAGACGAAAAAAAACCAACTCGAAAGTTGGTCTATTTCTGCTTTTCAGCAAATGTGGTGGGCGCGGCAGGAGTCGAACCTGCGATCGGAAGCGGTTAGTTTCGTAGCTGCTATTATATGCTCGGTCTCTCCAGCAGGTTCGATACACTCTCACTTTACTTTAGACGAAAAAAAACCAATCCGAAGATTGGTTTATTTCTGCTTTTCAGCAAATGTGGTGGGCGCGGCAGGAGTGGAACCTGCGATCGGAAGCGGTTAGTTTCGTAGCGACTCTTCTATATAATATTTATTCTAGGCAAAATCTAGACGAAAAAAAACCAACTCGAAAGTTGGTTTATTTCTGCTTTTCAGCAAATGTGGTGGGCGCGGCAGGAATCGAACCTGCGACCGGAAGCGGTTAGTTTCGTAGCTGCTATTATATGCTCGATCTCTCCAGCAGGTTAGATAAACTATCACTTTATCCTAGGCAAAATCTAGACGAAAAAAAACCAATCCGAAGATTGGTTTATTTCTGCTTTTCAGCAAATGTGGTGGGCGCGGCAGGAGTCGAACCTGCGACCGCCTGGTTCGTAGCCAGGTACTCTATCCAGCTGAGCTACGCGCCCACATTAAACTTTATTTACTATCTTGTTCAAAGATAACACCCATTATTTTTATAAGCCTTGGTATTTGCTTAACAACTCAAAATACCTCCTAAGGATGATACTTGAGTTTTTAACTGCTATATTACAGAAGAAAAAAAACCAATCCGAAGATTGGTTTATTCCAGCTTTACAGCAAATGTGGTGGGCGCGGCAGGAGTCGAACCTGCGACCGCCTGGTTCGTAGCCAGGTACTCTATCCAGCTGAGCTACGCGCCCACATTAAACCTTATTTAATATCTCGTTTGAAGATAATATCTATTAATTTTATAAGCGATGATATTTGCTTAGTCCACATTTCAATAAAGAAAAGTGGTGGGCGCGGCAGGAGTCGAACCTGCGACCGCCTGGTTCGTAGCCAGGTACTCTATCCAGCTGAGCTACGCGCCCTCACATGAACTATTTTTTATATCTTAGTCTAAAGATAGCAAATTGCTTTGCATTTATTACTTTTACCGCAGTTACCTTTAATAAAAGTAATGGCGGAGAGCGAGAGATTCGAACTCTCGAACGGATTTAAAGCCGTTACTCCCTTAGCAGGGGAGCTCCTTCGGCCACTCGGACAGCTCTCCATTTTTACTTCTTTACTGTTGAGTTCTAATACGTACTTTGAAATACATCTTAGAAAAAACTCTCTATCAGGCTAGTAGCCAGATACTCCTTTAACAGGTGAGCGTCTTCAACCAATCGGTCACATCTCCAGTGGGTGCGAATACTAATGGATCGAGAAAATAAGTCAACAATATTTTCTATTTTTCTGTACTTTTAAATCTGTTTGCCGAGATTTCAACCAACAAGGCTATTTTTCAAGCTCAAAAAGATTATTGTCACTAAATTAATGCTGAAAAAAATTAATATTAGTCATTAAAAAAGTCGGCAATTGCCGACTTTTTTTAATGAAGGTGTTCAACAAAGCTAAAATTTATTACCTGTTTCGGCTTCGCTACTGTCACTTCCTGTTTTTTCTGCTTGTATGCGCATGTAAATTTCTTCACGGTGAACAGATATTTCTTTTGGCGCATTTACGCCAATACGAACCTGATTACCCTTTACACCTAAAACTGTGACGGTAACTTCGTCACCAATCATTAACGTTTCACCAACCCTACGAGTTAAAATTAACATCCTAAATATCCTTTATGTTTAAAAGCCAGTCCACTAAAAAATTATAAGCTAGTAATAAATTTAGTTTAATTTTGGTAAAAGTACATAATAAAAATTAAAAACTTTGTAAAAAATAGTTACTTAAGTTCACTAAGACCCAGTTTTACCACTATTTACAAAGATTTTATTACCACGAGTGATAATCAGTTATTAACTTTGCACTTATAACCAATATTGGCATTCTAGCAAGCTTATTCAAGCAATAAAGTTATTTTTTGGAAATAATTATAACTATTTGTTATTATTAATATTGTAGTTGACGTATGTTAACTCTGCATTAACCGCTAAGTAACCTAACTTACTATTTAAAAGATTTACCCACAAAAAAGGAGCTAAAACGCTCCTTAATGAAATATATTAGCTTACTATAATATTACGATAACTGGTCAATTAGCCATGCTTTCGCTGTGTCTAATGCCATAGGTAAATTCTCTGGCTTGTTGCCACCAGCTTGTGCCATATCTGGACGCCCACCTCCTTTGCCACCGACATGCTGTGCTGCGGCATTAACTAAATCACCGGCTTTTACCTGTCCAGTGAGATCTTTAGTTACACCAGCGATCAAACCTACTTTTCCGTCTGATGCTGTGCCTAATAAAATGATCCCTGAGCCTATTTTATTCTTGAGTTCATCCATCATGCCACGAAGCGCTTTAGACTCGGTACCTGCTAAATCTGCAATAAGTACTTTCACACCATTAACATCTACAGCCTCACTGATTAAATCAGAACCGGCTTGAGCCGCCACTTGCTGTTTTAGGATTTGAATTTCTTTTTCGAGTTGCTTACCACGACTAATTAATTGCTCAACTTTTCCTGGCATACTCGCCACATCAGATTTAACCATTGAGGCAACTAAGCTTAGATTTGAACCTTGCTGCTCAGTAAAAGCAAGTGCACACTCACCGGAAACAGCTTCTATACGACGAACACCTGCAGCTATACCTGATTCTGACACTATTTTAACAAAGCCAATATCGCCAGTACGCTCAACATGAACACCACCACAAAGCTCGGTAGAAAAACCACCTAAAGTAACCACTCGTACTTCATCGTCGTATTTCTCACCAAATAAAGCCATAGCGCCTTTTTCTTTAGCTTCGTCTATCTGCATTAAGTTGGTTTCACGAGACAAGTTATTACGTATTTCTTGGTTAACTAGACGTTCAACAGTTTGCAACTCTTGCGCGGTAACCCCTTCAAAGTGAGAGAAGTCAAAGCGTAACTTTTCAGCATCACATAACGAACCTTTTTGCGTAACATGTTCACCCAAGACGCTACGTAAAGCGGCATGAAGAAGGTGAGTAGCCGTGTGGTTTTTAACGATAGCTGCGCGTCGCTCAGTATTTATTTCTGCTTTTACTAGGCGATTTAAGCCAATATTTACGCGAGCAATTCCTTTATGAGCAAAGGCGTTACCCATTTTAGTGGTGTCATGTACTTCAAATATACCGTCATCAATATGAAGAAGGCCTTGGTCTCCTGCTTGGCCACCCGACTCCGCATAAAAAGGTGTTTTGTCCAAAATAACAATGCCCTGCTCGCCTGCTTTTAATTCAGCAACCGACGCTTCGTTATTGAATAATTCAACAATAGTTGCGGAGAATTCATTACGGGTATAACCTTTAAACTGCGTGTTGTGATCAGATTTAAGCTGGTCGTTATAGTTAGAACCAAACTGACTTGCTTGCTGAGCACGTTCGCGTTGAAGTCCCATAGCAATGTCAAAACCATTGTGGTCGACTTTTAATTGACGTTCTCGGGCAATATCTGCCGTTAAATCGGCAGGAAAACCATAGGTGTCATAAAGTTTAAAGGTATCGTCACCTGAAATAGTGTCGCCTTTAAGATTCGCTAAAATATCTTCAAGTAAGATCATGCCACGATCTAGGGTGCGGCCAAATTGCTCTTCTTCGATACGTAATATTTTTTCAATAACCGCTTGTTGGCTAATAAGCTCAGGGTAGGCTTCACCCATTTGCTTACCTAATGAAACAACTAGTCGATGAAAGAAGTGTGATTTTGCTTCTAATTTATGACCGTGGCGTACGGCACGTCGAATAATACGACGTAATACATAGCCACGACCTTCGTTTGAAGGCATAACACCATCTGCTATTAAGAAGCTACATGAGCGAATATGATCGGCAATTACACGCAAAGACTTATGTTCTAAATCATTGCACTGTAATAACTCAGCAGTATCTTTAATTAATCCTTGAAAAATATCAATTTCATAATTGCTATGCACGCCTTGCATTATCGCTGAAATACGTTCTAAGCCCATACCTGTATCAACAGAAGGCTTTGGCAAGTTTTCCATAGTACCGTCAGCATGACGGTTGTACTGCATGAAGACTAAGTTCCAAATTTCAATAAAACGATCACCATCTTCATCTGGTGAGCCTGGAGGTCCACCAAAAATATTTTCACCATGATCATAGAATATTTCAGAACAAGGTCCACATGGCCCCGTATCACCCATTGACCAAAAGTTGTCTGACTCGTACTTTTTACTGGGTGACTTATCACCGATACGAATAATTTTATCTACCGGAATACCTATTTCGTCACGCCAAAAAGCGAAGGCTTCTTCGTCACTGTCATAAACAGTCACTAATAGCTTTTCTTTAGGTAAGGCTAATTTGACAGTTAAAAATTCCCAGGCAAAACGTATAGCGTCTTCTTTAAAGTAATCACCAAAACTAAAGTTACCTAACATTTCAAAGAAAGTATGATGGCGCGCCGTGTAGCCAACGTTCTCTAGATCGTTATGTTTACCACCCGCACGAACACAACGTTGCGACGAGGTTGCACGGGTATAACTTCTGCTCTCTGCCCCTAAAAAAACGTCCTTAAAAGGAACCATACCAGCATTGGTAAATAATAACGTCGCGTCATTACCTGGAACTAATGAACTACTTGGAACAATTTGATGTTGCTTCGAAGCATAAAAGTCTAAAAAAGTCTGTCGTAATTGTGCACTAGTTTTAATCATGGGAATGTTCACTCTCTGAAAAGTTAATTCTTGAATTTATTCGTTTAATCGCTATGAGTATATTTAATCAATATCATGATTTCATCCGAAGAGAAACCTCGAGACTGCATAAATCGAATGCGTTTTAATTTATCTTTTTGGTCTTTAATTGTACTTTCGCCAAAGCGTTTATTATACGCAAGCTCGGCTTGAAGATACCAATCAATTTGCTGATTTTTACTCAGTTCAACTATAATAGTATCGCAAACACCTTTTTGTTCCAATTCATTGCTAATATAAAGCCAACCATAACCTTTATTAAGGCGGCTACCAAACAAAGATTCGGCAAAACGTTGGTCACTCAAATAGTTTTTTTTAATTAGAAATTCAAGGACTGGCGTAATTTCATCTTCACTGTGTTGACGAAATTTGAGCTTTTGCATTAACTCTTCATAAGAATGCTCGCGACGAGAGAGGATACCTACCGAACAATGTAAGATAGCTTTGTTCAATGATTCATCACCTTTAAAGACGTTTTACCGCTTATTTTACCTTTAAATTAACGGATAATTATAGTGTTCAATTATTTAAATTTTAGATAAATAATAAGTTTTTACTTTGAGTGAATAATCACGCAGAATAAGTTGTTATAAAAGTAAGCGTAAAGTTTGCAGATAAACAGCAAAATAAAACAGGGATCTGTATGAAGGTATGTTTTAAGAACCTCAGTCAAATGTTCACCATTTTTTGTATAACATTATTGCTTTCTGCCTGTGGTGGTTCTAATGATAAATCAAAAAATTACGCCATCAACGCTGATGTTTCAACGATTAGCTTTAGCAATGAGATAATTACTGAGTTTGACGATTCAATAACCGTTAATGTTACTTTTGCTGGCGACGGTTTATTAGTGGGTTATGCCCCTGACTCCCAACCCGTGGGCTGGCTAGCCTTTAGAACTGAAAACCTAACCAGTAATTCTGCTACTGTTCATATTGATTTAACCCAAGCAGACCAAATTAATTTAGGTGAATACGTCACAAAGCTGCGTTTTTCAACGGGCGAACTCTCTGATAATGGCGCAACCTTAGTGCATCATGACATCAACGTTTCATTACTTATTTGGCAAGCAAATATAGATACTGAGCTGGTCAGTTTTCGTGGCACCTTTGGTGATGTCAGCATTCCTAGCCAAACAATCGCTATCACCAGTGAGAGTAATAACTGGCAGTTAAGCAGTGATATTGACTGGATAACTTTTGACATATCTTCGGGCTCAGGTGATGCAACGGTCACCGTTACCCCGAATATTAGCAGTTTTACTGCCGCGCAGTTAGCAAGCGGAAATATTATACTCACCGAAACAACAACGGGTGATACTAAGCTTATCCCTGTAGAAGTTGGTTTAGATAATCAATATTTGTATGCCAACCAAGCCAGCTTGGCTTTTACGTCAACCGCGAATATTTCAGTGCTTGAGCAAACCATCAAAGTCAGTACCAACAGCAGCGCTGAAATAAATTGGCAAGCAAGTTCCGCCTCAACCTGGTTAACCTTAACAAAACTCGACAATGATTTTCTTAAAGTTGCTGTTGATGTTAATGCCATGCCGGTAGCGGCGATAAGTCAAACTGAAATAACCCTCAATGCCATTGAAAATGAAGTTGTTATTGGGCATGTTCTACCGGTATCATTATTTCAAAGTACTGAGCAAACAGAAACTAAAGTCATCACGGACATAGCCGCAAATATCGATACCGTGATAGCAGCACCTAACATGCCCTACTTTTATGTTGGCTCAGAAAACAACTTACTTGTTTATCAACAATATAGTGGTGAATTAATTGCAACCATCGCTATCGCTCCTGATAACACCCTACTTGAGCAATTTATTGTTCATCCTGACGGTAGTAAATTACTAGCAAAAGCGCTTGAAGTTGTTATCAATGAAGACGAGACCACCACTGAAGTTGTTCATCGTTATAATATCAATTTAAGCGATTATAGTTTTACTGAAATTTCATCACCAACCATAGAGTTTGAACCTAGCCGTTACGTACAATTTTCTGGCCGATACTTTCTTGTCACGCAAACACTTGAATACGCAAATGAAGAGTTACAACGCTTATTTTGGGATCGTGAAAATATCTTTTTCACGGAAACCATTGACCAAGCCAGTGAAACAGAAGCTTTATATGCATTAGACTTTCAAACAGCAACCTTAAATCGCTATAACGCAAAAATTAATGACTTCAGTCAAGATAAAATCATTACGAGCTTAACCCATGAATATAAACCAGAACGGTTAGCTGAAGCCGATAGTATTTCAAGCTTTGTCGTTAATGATAACGAAACGGCGCTTTATCTTATTAGCCCAACAAGTGAACACATTAGCTTTGATGGCAACGCTTTTACCGATATGGGATTACTCAACCAAGCAGACGGTGCAACGACGTTATTTGTTGAAAAGTCGAATAACAATTTTGCCCATTATCTTCGTTTTGTTCCCGCTAGCGGCTTCGTTGTGAATGTTTACAACCAAGCATCAGCACTGACTGCTACCATTGAAACTCAGGGACAACAGCCCACCAGCATTGATATTTCATCTGATAATAAACGCTTGTTAGTGAACGCGGTAAATAGTACTCAAATAGAAATGGTAACTTTAGCGCAGTTTGATGTGTCGGCATCTCAGTTGTCCTTTAATACTACCTTAGGCAATGCCAGCGTTGCTAGCCAGGAATTGACTATTTCAGGCGTGAGTGATTCATGGCAAGCAACAACAGATGTTTCATGGTTATCTTTGACTCAAACAACAACGCAAGAGAGTAAAACGCTTGTTATTTCCATTGATTCAAATGAGATCATCGGTTGGGGGTTATTTACCGGTATCATTACTTTTACCGACCCAGAGACGGGCATCAATGTACAAGTAGTGGTTGAGTTAGCGGTTGATGAAATAAGGTTATTCAGTAACGCTTCAGCACTAACCTTTACTTCACAAGCGGACAAGTCAACGCTCAGTCATACGGTAGATATTGTCACCAATAAATCCAGTGCGGTAGCTTGGCAAGCACAAAGTAATGTTAATTGGTTAACGTTAACGGCTGATACCGTTAATAATACCCTAGCGATCGACGCCGATCCAAGTAAAATAACGACTAATGGTTTGTACTATGGCGAAATCACCTTAGCACCGGTCAATAGTTCTGAAAGCGTCAAGGGTACAATAAAAGTCAGCTTTGAAAAAGGCGATTTTGACACAACAAGCATCAGTGAAATTGTTATCACTGATATTACACCTAATACCTCAGCTGTCGTATTAGACCCACTGCGTCCTAATATTTATATCGGCCAAGGTGATGTGATAAAAGTGTTTAATATTATTACTGGCGCTGCAATAACAACGATTAATTCACCACTTGGCGGTGCTGATTTAACCGACTTGGTTATTCACCCAGATGGCTCACTCTTGTTAGCTTCAAATAGTGAAAACTACAACGATGAAAATGGGCAGCCACAAACGCGTATTAATCATTATCAAATAAACCTTAACGATTTCAGTATTAACTTACTGCCAGCTGCTGACATAGATCTACAATTTAGGCCTAAAACTATCGCGATGGTCGCCGGTAAAGCCATTGTTATCAGCCAAGCGTTAGAATATGCAAACTTAGCCTTAGCGGTGCAGTTCTGGGATAGAGAAAATACTTTCAACTCACCCATTATCTATGACGTACCTGCAAGCAATCATGTTATTGCTTATAACGCTAACACCTCAGCATTGCTACAATATACCTTAGCGTACAATGCCTTTACTGCTGAAAGTGTTCAACAAATTGCCAGTGATGAAAATATTAACAGCGCTTATAGTGGCGTTTTATCAAATATAGTCACCAGTAGTCGTGGTGCAGACCTTTATACAGCGAGCACCACTTCAGAGTGGACAACTTTTGATGGTACAAGTTTTACTGACCAAGGCGTTTTACGAGCGAGTATACGAACGGTTAACGTAGCCATTGACTCGGCTAATAATAGTTATTTCTATCGTTTCGATAGTAGTGGCGTTTTTATTCTTAGTAAATATGATGAAAACCAACAAGCTTTATTTACCGTCGGATATACAGCTGGTTCTGTTGACAGTTATATATCGCCAAACTACCAGCGAATTATTCACTACAATTCAACTGCAAATAGCTTAGTACTTGATTATATTCCTGATTAAGCTCAGCTACATATTGCACTTATATAATCCCGTGCTCGCACGGGATTTTTATTTCCACTAAAGCCTACTTATTTATCTTATTCTGTATTTTACAAAAATAATCAAGGTAAAAGCTGACAACTTAACAATTCAGCTTTTTTAACCGGTTACTCACCGTTTTTAAACGTGCTGCATCTTGTAGCTTGGCCGAGTGCAACATAGAATAAATTCATTAGCTTTGTCTATACGATATTAACAAAGTCATTTAATTGTCTAACATTTAATAAAGGTCATTTATGAAAAAGCGCTTACTCGCCCCGCTTGCTATTGCTATCGCATTAGCCGGTTGTCAGTCGTACGACGATAACAAGAATCAAACCAAAGAAAGTCAGCAAAAAATTAAAAAAGCTGAACATATAAATCCATTGTTCAGTGCATTTACTACGCCACACGGCATCCCCCCTTTTGATCAAATTAAAAAAAGTGATTACTTACCCGCATTTGAGCAAGCTATTAGTGAAAATAAAATAGAAATTTCCACTATTGCCAATGCCACTAACACAGCAACATTTGCAAATACCATTGAAGCGATGGAAAAGTCAGGTGACTTTCTTAACCGCGTCAGTAATGTATTTTACGGTTTAACCGGTTCAATGTCTGACGAAGAAATGCGTAATATTGCCAAAGCAGTATCACCACAATTATCAGCGCTAAATGACGACATTAATCTTAATGCAAAATTATTTGCTCGGGTAAAAACGGTTTATGACAAAAAAGATCAACTGAATTTACAAGTAAACGAATTAACCTTACTTGAGAAAACCTACAAAGGTTTTGTCCGTGGTGGTGCTAATTTATCAGATGCTGACAAAGTAAAATTACGCCAATTTAATACGCAATTGAGTGAATTAAGCTTAAAATTTGGCGAAAATTTATTACACGAAACGAACAGCTTTGAAATGGTTATTGATAACAAGGCTGATCTAAACGGTTTACCTGATGATATTATTGCCGCCGCCGCTGTTACGGCAAGCGATAGAGGCCATGAGGGTAAATGGGTATTCACCACTCATCGTCCTAGCAAAAACCCCTTTCTAACCTATGCAACTAATCGTAAATTACGGGAAACCTTATATAAAGGTTACACCATGCGCGGTAACAATGATGATGAGTTTGATAACAAGAGTATTGCTGCAGAAACAGCCAGCTTACGTTACCAAAAGGCACAATTATTAGGTTATAAAACTCACGCACATTTTGTCCTTGAAAATGCGACGGCTAAAACACCTGAAAACGTATTTGGTTTATTAAATCAAGTATGGCCAGCTGCTTTAGCGAGAGCAAAAGAAGAGTCAGCTGATATGCAAAAGCTGGCTAACTCACAAGGCACTAAAATTGAAATAGAAGCCTGGGATTGGTGGTACTACGCTGAGAAAATTCGTAAAGCTCGCTACGATATAGATGCAGCAGAAACTAAGCCATATTTCTCGCTAGAAGGTACTTTACAGGGAATATTTTTCACCGCAGAGAAATTATGGGGCGTAACCTTCAAAGAACGCAACGACTTACCTAAATACCATGAAGATGTACGTACCTTTGAAGTCTTTGATAAAGACGGCAGCTATGTTGGTATTTATATGACTGACCATTACGTGCGCGAAAGTAAACGTGGTGGTGCTTGGATGAGCAGCTTCCGTAAACAACATCGTATGTATGGTGAAGAAGTTACCCCTATTATCTACAACGTATTAAATTATCCACGCCCGGTCGGTGATACGCCAACATTATTAACTTTTGATCAAGCGTCAACTTTATTTCATGAATTCGGTCATGCAATTCAGGGCTTGTTGTCTAACGGTTATTACCGCTCACAAACAGGTACTGCTTTACCACGTGACTATGTTGAATATCCTTCACAAGTCATGGAAAATTGGATGACTGAACCAGAAGTATTAGCAAACTTTGCTAAGCACTATAAAACCGGTGAAGTTATTCCAATGGCATTAGTTGATAAAATTCAAGCTTCAGGTAAATTTAATCAAGGTTTTGGTACCACTGAATACCTTGGTGCAGCTTTACTTGACATGAGTTGGCATTCTTTAGAAACAGCAGAGTTGCAAGATGCTGCAGTATTTGAGAAAAAGGTCTTATCAGAAATTGGCTTAATCAAAGAGATATCACCTCGTTATAGAACAGGTTACTTTTCTCATATATTCTCTGGCGGTTATTCATCAGGTTATTACGGCTACATTTGGTCAAATATCTATGATGCAGATACTTGGTTAGCGTTTAAAGAAAATGGCATATTCGATGAGAAAACTGCAGATTTATACCGTAAGCATATCTTAGAGCCCGGTGGTAGTGAAGATCCTACCATAATGTACCGTCGCTTTAGAGGTCAAGACCCTAAAGTTCAACCTTTGCTTGACCGTCGTGGTTTAACGACAACTAAGTAACGTTAACCCTAATATTATTAATATCCGTTATTTAAGACTCCGTCATGCTGATACTAGATTTATATGAGTCTCAGCATGACGATTTATAACTGAAAAAGATATTAACTGACATAGCGCTTTATGGTTGCTAAAAAAGCTAAGTGCTTATATTTACATGCTGATTTTATATCCAATAAAGTCCTTTTCAGCGGAATAACGTCCAGCTTTAAAAATTTTTAATAAAAGTTTATTTGTATTGTTTATAACCTAATAATGTAATAATAATATTCTTTCATCGCCATATAGCTCACTAAAGTTAACCCCCAATTATGAAGTTAAAATCTGCTGTATTACTCATATTGAAAGGTTTTGTAAAAATGAGTGTTATTTTCAATAACCGTAAAATAAAGCCTTCGCTGTTTTTATTTTTGCTGATACTTTTTCCTTCCTGCGTTTCATTCGCTGCAGTGCAATCAACTCGGTTTGAGCGTCTATCTATTGAAGATGGCCTACCACAAAGTGATGTAACTCAAATACTACAAGACAGACAAGGCTTTATATGGGTAGGGACTTCCAACGGGTTAGCGCGTTATGACGGCTATACGTTTAAAGTATTTAAACATAGTGGTAAAAATCAGAACTCACTAACAGGCAATGTGATTCGAACTATATTTGAAGATAAAAGTGCTAACCTCTGGATAGGTACAGAAGTTGGACTTAATCACTTTAATCCGAGAACTGAACAGTTTAGCCACTTTCGTCACAATGCTAATAAGCCAAATAGCTTAAGCCATGATGTTGTCAATGCAATAACTCAAGACCGCTTAGGCAATATTTGGATTGGTACTCGGGGCGGACTTAATCGTTTTGATCCAAAAACAGGGCAGTTTACTCATTATAAATATAATATAAATAATCCAAAGAGTTTAAGCCATAATAATGTCTGGGCAATATTAGAGGATAATAACGGCGAAATTTGGGTTGGCACTCATGCTGGTCTTAGTCGCTTTAATGCAAAAACCGAGCAATTTACTCATTACGTTCACAATGCTAACGACCCCAATAGCATAACTCAAGGAACAGTTTGGTCAATAATTACCGATAGGCAAGATAATCTTTGGATGATTACTGAAAACGGCTTAAATCGATTTAGTCTGCAGACTGAGCAATTTACTCATTACCGCCATGAGGCTAATAATGCTAATAGTTTAAGTGATGGAGTAGTTTTAACGTTAGCAGCTGATAAAAACGGCAACCTTTGGATTGGGACAAATATGGGATTGAATAGACTGAACCTTGAAACTGAGGCTTTCACCTATTACCGTCATGAAGAGGCTAATATAAATAGCCTAGGCTCAGGTAATGTTATGGCTATTTTAGAGGACAGAGAAGGTAATATTTGGTCAGGGACTAACAAAGCGGGTCTTAGCCGCTTCAATCCAAAAATAGAGCAGTTTGGTCATTACCGTCGAGATGCCTTTACCCCCGGGAGCTTAAGTAGTAATTGGGTTGCTGCGATCGTTGAAGACCAGCAAGGCGATCTTTGGGTGGGGGTTGATTCAGAAGGTATTAATCGCTTTAATAAAAAAACTCAGCAGTTTGAGCATTATAGTATAAATAAAACTAACCCAGAAAATATAAGTAATAACTGGGTTAACGCAATAACTAAAGATCACCAAGGCAATATTTGGTTTAGCACTAGGAGTGCATTAAATAAATTCACCCTCAAAACGGAGGTATTCAGTACTTATCGGCATAACTTGGATGATTCAGACAGTTTAGGTAGCAGAGGTATCCAAGCGATAACTGAAGACAGCCAAAATAACCTTTGGGTAGGTACTGCTAATGGCCTAGATTATTTTCTCCCTAAAACTGCAAAATTCAGGACCTATCAGCATAGTGAAGTTAATTTAAACAGTTTGAGCCATAACCATGTTTTAGCAATAACTGAAGATAACCAAAAAAATCTTTGGGTGGCTACTGTTGAGGGCCTTAATTATTTCAATCCGAAGACTGAAGTATTTACTCATTATCGTCATGATATGACTCAACCAAACAGTTTAAGTCATAATTATATTAGCTCAATAGCTTTAGATGACGAGGGTAACCTTTGGGTAGGCACCATGAATGGCTTAAACCTTATGGATATGAAGTCGGGGGAGTTTGTACGTTTTACCGAAGAGGATGGATTACCTGATAGCACCATTTATGCAATAGAGATTGATGAGCAAGGTTATTTATGGATAAGTACCAATCAAGGCTTATCTCAATTTAACCCCAAGTCTAAAACGTTTAAAAATTATGATGTTGCCGACGGCTTACAAAGTAATGAATTTAATGCTGGCGCTTCTTATAAGAGTGACAGTGGCGAATTGTTTTTTGGCGGCATTAATGGTTTTAATCGATTTTTTCCTAATAAGCTAATTCAGGATAACAATAAACCTGTGGTCGTTTTCACCGAAATGCTATTGTTGAATCAATCAGTCGCTATCGATGCCAATAAAGAACACGATAAAAATAAGGCAAAACCAGAAGATGGTACATTTTTTTTGGAGAAAGGGATCCATGCAACATCAGCAATCACTTTAACCCACAAAGAAAATTTAGTGGCGTTTGAGTTTAGTGCTTTACATTTTTCTGCCCCAAAAAAAAATCAATATGCATACAAGCTTGAAAGTTTTGATGACCATTGGATAATGACCGATTATAAAAATCGCCGAGCAACGTACACAAATCTATCTGGTGGTGAATACTTACTAAGAGTAAAAGCAAGCAACCCTGATGGTATTTGGAATGAAGAAGGTGTTTCACTTAAAATAACCGTGCAACCACCGTTCTGGAACTCTTGGTGGGCATATACCTTATATTTCATCTCATCTTTGTTCATATTAGTCTTTTTTATTAGGGCTCATCAAAAAAAAGCAATTTTTGAACGTGACCTTATTAAGCAATTAGAGCATCAAGTTTCCACACAAACGGCTTCAATCAAACAAGAATCGAAAAAGGTTATTAAAGCGAATGAAGTTAAATCTCAATTCTTAGCGAATATGAGCCATGAGATAAGAACACCTTTAACCTCTATTATTGGCCAAACTGAAGCGATATTACATGGTGATATTGATAACAGTGCTGACAGCATAAAAGTCATATATAATAATAGCTTGCACTTGCTTAGCTTATTGAATGACACCCTAGATTTAAGCAAAATAGAGGCAAATAAATTTGAATTAGAAATAACGGCCTTAGATCTGATACAAATACTTGTCGACATTAAAAATATTTTCTCAGAACAAGCTAAATCTAAAGGCTTAAATTTTACCATATACCATACTTTGCCCTCCCCTTTTATGATCAATATTGATGGCTTTCGTTTAAAGCAAATTCTTATTAACCTTTGTTCAAATGCCATTAAGTTCACTGAAAAAGGGGATGTTGCTATTGAAATATACGCGCAACATTATAATCATATCAACGAATTAACCTTCAAAATACGTGATACAGGCATAGGTATCAGTGATGAACAATTAAGAAGAGTGTTTGACGCCTTTACGCAAGCAGATACCAGCATTAGTCGGCGCTTTGGTGGCTCAGGTTTAGGGCTAAATTTATCTGAAAAATTAGCAGACTTCATGGGGGGAATAATCGATGTTGAAAGTGAGATAGGTCAAGGCAGTATTTTTACCTTGATATTACCGTTCACTCCCACCAGTTCAACTGAGATTGTAAAAGAATTCGAAGTAACAAAGAAGACCTTCAGTGGCGCTATTTTATTGGCTGAAGACCATGATGATAATAGGCATTTAATGAGCAGGCTACTGACCGGACTAGGTTTTGAGGTTTATACTGCGACAAACGGCTACGAAGTAATAGCGTCTTACTTTAAAAATAAACCTGATTTAATCTTACTTGATATTCAGATGCCAAAAATGGATGGTATAGAAGCGATAAAAATTCTAAGAGCTAGATCTTGTGAAGTACCGATTATTGCATTAACGGCAAATACCTTAGCCAAAGATCTAGAACAATATTTAGCGCTAGGATTTAATGGATTTCAAGCTAAGCCTTTTGAGCGACAAAACTTTATCAATACCATCGCTAAGTATTTTGAACAGCCTATCAAAACCAACCACGAAGACAATAGCTCGCTAACTAATAGCAACATTGATATATCTGATTTGGTTGCTAAATTTGAAGTGGGTTTAATTGCAGAACATAAAAACTTCATATTGTTGAACCAAACGAATGATAATGATGCACTTGCTAAGCAAGCACATAAACTAGCTGGAGCCGCACAAATGTTTGGTTATAGCAACATAACACGAGTCGCAATGAGCTTAGAGTCCAAAATTAAGAAAAAAAATTCTGCCGCTATTAAATCTAGCACCCATGAGCTTATTGCGGCGTTATTAACGGTTATTAACAAAAGTGACTGATAACGTTTCTCATCATTTTATCTGTTAGCACATTTGAAGCATATTAATCCGGCTATTAGCACCATATCCTACTGTTCGTCTTAAACGTAAAAACCCCAGTAAGTGCAAACTTACTGGGGTTTTTATCAGCTTAAACTAAAAGAAACACTTACTTCATGTAAGGGTCACTTTCAAAAAAAGCAAAAACGGTATCAAAGGCAGGTTCTTGATATTGCTTCAAGCCGGTATCACGAAAATCAATATCTATTTGACTTCTTACCAGGGTTTTCTTAACAAAACTACCCGCAATAATTTCTACTTGTAGTTCTTTTATAAGTTGAATACACGCTTCTAATTTAAAGCCAATCGGTCCACCAGAAAATTTACCTTTTAAAGCACGACCACGGATAACAACTTTATCAACGTGATAGTCTTCCATCAATTTAGCAAAGGTAAATTGGAAGTGTTGTACTGCTTCGGAATCACCTGCATCTACTAAAGATATTTTTTGCACGCGTGTTTGCGGAATATCATACAAACCGTTTTCACGTGACATAATACAAATAATTGCATCATTACCTTTTAATTCAACACCACATATTCTCATAACTTACCCTCATTAAATTCGCGGTCGCATTATATACCGAAACAGTGAATACCGAAACAGTTAATGACATTAGTTGTATTACCCTATAGTGTTGCTTTTAATTTAATCCCCTTTTGCTTAGTAAAATCAAGATAATCTTCTAAGGCTTTGGGGTTACCTTTATTTTTCTGGCAAACACTTTTTTGATATTGATAACTAAACATATCAAACCATTGATCCAATAATTGTCCATTGACCGGTTCTTTTGCCATTGTTAACATTTTTGCCGCGACTTCTGCGGTAGCAAATTGATAGTTTTCTTCGGCAATGCGTATTTGATAGCGAGAGGTATTAGCCGCTTCGTCAAGTAAATGTGGGTCAAAAGCAGCAATGGGGAATTGGTTCAAGTAAGGACTTTTACGAAACATTTTTTTCGCTTCACGCCAGCAACCATCCAACATAACAAAGAGTGGTCTTTTACCTGAAGGTATGGTCATTTCATTACAAAAAACCTCACGTTCAGCCTGTGCATACTGTTGAGGAAAAACAACATAAGGTTGCCATTGCTCGTCGTTTAAAATGGCTAACATTTCTTTATTTTCTTTAGTTCTTGACCAAAGAAATGCAAAGGTATCTGGCACGACATCAGCAATTAACTTGCCTGTATTACTTGGTTTTAGTACTTCTGTGTCATACATCAATAATAAAAAACCGGCATTACTGGTAGATTTTGGCGAATATGAACAAATACAATGAGGTTTTGCTAGACGACATAAGTCACAACGTACAACACGTTGCCCACGAGACTTGTAAGTCGTCGTGCTCAGACTCATACGATAATGATGAAGTTTATGTACAGCGTGCATAAGTGTAATTAAGACCAATTCCAACATAAAAAAATAGCGGCAATTAAGGCCGCTACTTTAGTGATTTTTAGTTTGATGTGCAATGCTTAAAATTGCGGTTTACTGAATAAATTAACTTACTCAAACCCATTAGGGTTTTGTGACTGCCAGCGCCAAGTATCAGCAATCATAGTATTTAAATTACGTGTTGCTTGCCAGCCTAATAGGCTGTTTGCTAATGATGCATTAGCGTAAACAGTGCCAATATCACCCGCGCGGCGCGGTACAACTTTATAAGCGATGTTTTGACCACTAATTTGTTCAAAAGTATTCACTATTTCTAATACCGATGTACCATTTCCCGTACCGATATTAATGGCTTTACAGCCTTGTATTTTTGTTAAACTCTCTAACGCTTTAACATGACCAATCGCTAAATCTACCACATGAATGTAATCACGAACACCGGTGCCGTCTGGCGTGTCGTAATCATCTCCAAAGACTTGTAGTTGAGGTAAACGTCCTACAGCTACTTGGGCAACATAAGGTAATAAATTATTAGGAATACCATTAGGATTTTCACCAATAGTCCCTGATTCATGTGCGCCAATCGGGTTAAAATAACGCAGACATGCGATTGACCATTCGCTATCACTTTTCGCTAAATCAAACAGCACATGCTCAACCATTAATTTAGTTTGCCCATATGGGTTAGTCGCAGAAGTTGGCATAGTTTCATCTAATGGTGATGGGTTATTCTCACCGTAGACAGTTGCAGATGAGCTAAAAACTAAATTTTTAACGCCATGTTTAGCCATCACCTGAAATAAAGTAACAGAGCCTGAGACATTATTTTGATAATAACTCAGTGGAATTTCGTTTGATTCACCAACCGCTTTTAAGCCAGCAAAGTGCACAACTGCTTCGATATTATATTGCTCAAAAACAGCATCGAGCGCTGCTTCATCGCAAATATCAGCTTTAATAAAGGTTACTGTTTTCCCGGTAATCGCTTTAACGCGATCAAGGACTAAGGTAGATGAATTTGATAAGTTATCAACGATAACAATATCTTTATCTAATTTAAGTAACTCTACCACGGTATGACTACCGATATATCCAGTACCGCCGGTGATTAATAAACTCATTTTTAGTCCTTGTTTAAATAGATCCGAGATCTTAAAGCCGTCATATTGATACTGAAATTCATTCAGGATGACGATGGAAAAGTGATACTTTATTTAATCACTGTGTTATGAGTGATATTCTGACACTGTCGCGATAAACTTACTAAGGATTTTTTGGATAATTAAATTTCTACCGTGTCTGCTCGACTGTTACCTTAGCCTCAATGCTCAATGCTCAATATTATCAGGCTAAATTCTACGCAAAAATATTATAAGTGATTTAATACATCCCAAATAAACATAGTAGCCGTTATGTTTTACTATCCAACAATATAAAGTACAGACAATATTTTGCCGCTACTTTATTGGTTAGGCTGAATTAACATTATCCTTCTGCGAGCTCTCTTGCACAAAGGAACGCTTTTATTTCATCACGAGAACCCAAAATATGCTGTTTTAACAAAGCAACAGACTTTTCAATATTACCGGCTTTACATAAAGCGAGTAATTCATTGTGTTCAGATTCTGCTTTTGAAATACCCCCTGCCCATAATAAATGCATGCGAATATAACGGTCTGCATTTTTATTTAAGGTGTTTACTAAGTCTTGTGTTTGCGGACGATTTGCCCCTGAGTATAAACAGTTATGGTAATCAGAGTTCAATTCGCTCCAGGTATTAGCCGCATTTTCTTTACCAAGCGCTTTGTCTAATTTTCCAAGAAGTTCTGTCGCTTCATCAAGTTTTTCAACCGTAAGACGAGGGATTGATGACGCCAACAAATCAGCTTCCAACATAGCACGTAGTTCAAATAATTCATCAACTTGACTAGCATTTAGCTCGGTAGCTGTAGCGCCTTTATGCGGTTCAAAAGCAACTAAACCTTCAGCTTCTAATTGTAGTAACGCTTCACGTACCGGAATTCGACTAACATTTAACTCTTCGGCTAATGCCGCTTGCCGTAAAGGTTGTCCTGCTTGAATTTCGCCACTGAGGATCTTCTCTCTAAGGGTTTCAACAACTAACTGAGTTCGGGTTTTATAAACAATGGTCATAAAGTACTTCTCTTGCAAGTGTGCTGACATTATAAGGGTTTATTAGCTAAAAAAAAGCGACTAACAAATATTAGCCGCTTATTGTTGTTATCAATGAAAGTTATAACTTCAAACCTACCGACTTAATAATCTAGTTAGTGACTCATAGGGCTGATTTTAATAACCAATGATTGGGGGAGGAGTTGATTTGCATTCCCAACAGTGATTACGACCATTTAATTAGCGCTAAACGCATGGCTTACCTTGTTTTTTTATGAATACACTTCAACTTCTGTTGGTACCTTATTGTCAATTAAATGATGATTTCATAGACAACCGCTAAATCATTTTTACGCGACATTAAAGTATTTCACTTGCAACAAGATTGGCCTTTAAGTTGTCCTCTAATTAGGGATAAATTCTATTAATTATTATTATCTGCTCTTTAAAGTAGCACTTGCTGAAATCACCTATTTTAAAAGCCGTTTACTTGTCTTTGAAAAGAGCTCAGCTAGCACTATTAAATGTCAATTTCCCCATAACCCTTTTAATGACAAATAAAATAAAGACTAGCCAGCTAGTTAAAAATTCTTTAAGTAACACAACTATTACAGGGCATTAATCGACGTATAAAGTTATTAACATCAACACCCTTTTATGACGAAGAAAACTATGGAGATTACAATACAACACTGGGACTTGGCATTTTTATGCGTTAAAATAACGCAATATTATATTAAACAATAACATCACCAATAAGATAGCGATAACTACAACTTGGTCGTATTATACAACGAACTACAATCATTTTTTAATTGATTTTAAGCTCCATAGAGTAATTTTTTTCATATATAACTTGGCAAACACAAAGGCTTACCATGCAAAACCACCAAATAATAAAAAAAAGAATATTCACTTTACTGTTATTGGTTACTGCAATGGCATTATTTATGCCAAAATCTGCAGCAACCACGATCATTTTAGACTTCACGACTATCGACTCTACTGATATGTATGGCGCTAAGACTAATGCTTTTGATGAATCTATCTATGGCTTTAGTAACATGGGCTTAAATGACGTTATTAACAATATATCGTCGGCGATCAGCAATGACTTCTTTGGCTATAGCTATGCTGGTTTATCGGCTGGCAAAGAGCTAAATATTAATTTCGAAGTTGGCGTAATAGGTTCAGGCCCAAGCAATGGCGATAGTCAATTCTCGTATTTTCAATTCGGTAACGTAACCAGTGGAGAGTCATATTTAGGTCATGCCTGCCCAGGATGTGCTTTAACATCGTATGGGCAAGGGAAGGTTATTGGTTCAATTTTTACCAATAATATAGCAACATACTTAGCCAGCTATGCCGCTAATAATACACAACTGATTAACCTGATAGCCGGTACAGCATCACATGAAATTGGCCATTCTCTTTCCTTATCACATCCAACGAACAAAGAACTTAACCCCGGTGAGTCGGATTATGGTTTGATGGCAACAGGTGCTTCACCAACGTCTATGCCAAACAACCAACGAGTACTAGACCGTGCCTTCTCTAATAGAAATTTCGATACTTTAATAACGAGAGTAGGTCTTCGAGATGTTCAAATCGCCGCTATTCCAGAACCAAGCACTATTTTGTTATTGTTAACTGCCTTGCTTATGCTTGTTGTAAAAAGAAAAAAATATTAGTGGTGACTTTTATTTTATTAAAAAATAGTTCTATAGTACAAAAAAAAATAGTCTTTTGTACTAAGCTACGTACGTGTTTACTTTTTTTATTTATGCTACTAAATTCGTTTGTCGCTCATGGCGATCAAATATTTTTAAGCTCGCAAGCGCTTGTTAAAGCTTCTGATGTTGCTGTAACAGGAAAGCTAATACATAAACAAAATATAACACTTACAAACAAACAAGTTATTCGTGTGGGTGCTATTTATATCGAACAGGTATTTAAAGGGCTATCACCGAGTCAACAGAGTCTTTTAATAGAACTCCCACCTTTCACAGCTAATGGAATGTTAAAGAGTACTGATGTTGTTTTAGAAATAGGTAATGAGGGTCTCTGGTTATTAAAAAAGCACACTAATGGTCTTTATCGAGTAGAACAGCCAGACGCCTTATTACCAAAAGAAAAAGCAACCATACTATTTAAGTGACCCCCATTAGTACCCCCTACTTAGATTGGCACTAGCGTGAACTAATACTGAGCGGTACTAACACTAAGGGGGAACTTGTTATTAATAGGTCTCCTTGACCGCATAGTATTAATTTTAAAAGGTTCATGAAAAAGCTAAACTCATTAATGCAGTGAAACAGATGACATCGAACATTGTGCAGTTTCTTTACTTTGATAAATAGCTTGTTGGCTATCAATAATGTTAGCGTCTTTCGGTGCGAGTCTTAAGGCTTGTTCAATCGTTTGTTTTGCCAATTGGTTACAGCCTATCGCATTTAATGCATAAGCATAATTATTGAGGTAAGCAGACTCTTGTGTTGCTAATTTATAGCCTTGTTGATACCAAAAATTTGCTTGTTTTACATCGTGGCTTAAAAAGTAATTACCCAATAAAAAATAAGGTAGCCAATAATCTGGCCATTGCTTGGTTGCTTGGGTAAGCGCTGTTATGCCCGCTGAGCTTTTCCCTACTGAAATTAAATCTTGGGCTGCGCGCGTATAAATGAATGGCTTCAAATACTGACTGGCTTTAGTCGGGGGGAGCGCAGCTAAAAGCCAATATTTACCTCTAGCCCATGTTCTTTCAAAAACACTAAACTCAGCAACTCTATTAGCAAGGTCACCCGAATGCAGGGTAATAAGTTGTTTTTTTAAGTCATAACCGGTAACCACAGCATAATGCCACATCGGATACCAAGGCGTTGAGACATTTTGCAAAACAACAACAGGTATATCTTCGCTAACTAACGACAATAACTGAGCCAAATTACCTTCTTGTGCGTAAGCAACAAAACCAGCTTGACGAGCAGCAGCAACCATCTCAATTTGAAAGCTACCTTTTAACTTTGGAACAAATAACTCAGCCGCTAAGCTTTGTTGATCTTTTTCCACCCCATAATAATTAAAAACTTCAGACAGCGTTGCAGGACCACAAAAAAAATCTTGCTGGGGGAAGAAAGGTACGTTGTTAATTTGATGTTTAGCCGTAATGTCAGGCGGTGAAGCCAAGAGTGCCTTGCTTTGCGGTGGCGTTGCACAGCCATTAGCTAAAAACAAAAAGCTGAACAATAGGCCAGCTTTACAAAAGGTATAATTTAACACCTATAATTTAATTTATGGGTCTAATGAATGAATAAACATCAGTTATACCCATTACATCCAAAACAGCTAAAACCACTAGCACAGTGACTATAGTACCAACGACTCCGCTAGCAGCAGGCATATCGTTTAGGGTTGAATTAAAAGTATTGAGTTCTTGTTGTGTCATATTAGCCACTCGAGTTCGAGCATCGGCAACATTAACCCCCAAAGAAACTAACTTTTCTTGAACTTCTGCACCATCAAGTAAGCTTAAAACTTGTTGGGTGTTATACAAACTTTGCTGCTGTTGAATAACATTGCTTGAAGGGACAACTGCGCCAAAAGCATTTGAGATGCTAAACAACACAGTAAATATTGCACAGGATACTATTGATATTTTTTTCATGTTATTGCTCGCTTAATGATTAATAGTGATACTTGTAAAATAAAATAAGGCTAACGACTAAGCGTTAATTACTTTAGCCAGTCACAAACCGTTATATATCAAAGTATGACTCTAGCACAGATAATTGAAAACCCTAACAATGTTAGGCGACATCTTGATTTTATATAAGGTTAATCCGTTGTGCTTAGCTTAAATTTAAATAAAACAATTAGTTTGATTCAGCACAAAGTAATACTTTTCACATTTTATATAATACCCTAAACCCACTAAAACACTATTCTTATGAATCAACAGCTTATCGTTTTTTTAAAAGCATTACTCGGTAGTTGCAAAGACTTACTGCCAATAATTTTAGTGATCGCTTTTTTTCAATTTGCTGTTCTCCAACAACCCATGCCAAATATTGGTGATATTTTAGTAGGTTTAGCATTAGTTGTGCTCGGCCTGACTTTTTTTATTTATGGCCTAGAAATGGGACTATTTCCCATTGGCGAATCTATGGCACAAGCCTTTGCAAAAAAAGGCAGCATTAGTTGGTTACTTACCTTCGCTTTTTGCCTGGGCTTTGGCACCACCGTTGCCGAGCCTTCATTAATTGCTGTAGCCAAAGAAGCAGCAAGTGTGGCCGCCTCTGGTGGCATTATAAAAGATACTTTAGCCGCACAAATTTCCTATGCAAATGGACTGCGTTTTACTGTTGCATTTGCCGTAGGGCTTGCCATTGTGATTGGTGTATTACGTATTATACGTGGCTGGCCAATTCAATACCTCATCTTGGGAGGCTATGTACTTGTAGTGATGATGACAATGATTGCTCCAAGTTGGATAATCGGTATTGCTTACGATTCAGGTGGCGTGACTACATCAACCATTACCGTTCCCTTAGTCACTGCACTGGGCGTTGGTTTAGCTTCTGCAATCAAAGGTAGAAACCCGATGACCGATGGTTTTGGCTTAATCGCTTTAGCTTCATTAACCCCGATGGTTTTTGTGATGATTTACGGCATGGTGATCAATTAATGGCTTTACTTTTTGAGTTTTTAATTACCTTAAAAAACACCATTATTGACGTACTGCCAATACTGTCAATTATTTTAGGTTTCCAACTATTAGTGATCCGCAAACCCATTCCACATATTAAACAAGTCGGCTTTGGTTTTATTTATGTATTAATTGGTTTAGCTTTATTTTTACTGGGTCTAGAAAAAGCCTTATTTCCATTGGGTAAAATGATGGCAACACAATTAACAGCGCCAGAATTTATCCATACTGGCGAACAGGTATTAACTCGTATTCATTGGTCAGATTACTTCTGGGTATATATTTTTGCAGCTGCAATAGGTTTTAGCACTACAATTGCTGAGCCGTCATTGATTGCTGTAGCAATAAAGGCAGAAGAAGTTTCTGGTGGAGCCATAAAGGCCAATAGTTTACGAATATCTGTGGCGATTGGTGTTGCTATCGGTATCGCCCTTGGTAGTTATCGAATCGTGGTTGGTCATCCTATTCATTACTATATTATCTCTGGTTATATCGTTGTCGTCATTCAAACTTTTTTTTGTCCTAAGCTAATTGTGCCTCTGGCTTACGACTCTGGCGGTGTAACCACATCAACAGTCACAGTCCCTTTAGTTGCCGCTTTAGGCTTAGGTTTAGCCAGTACCATTCCGGGACGTAGTCCACTGATTGATGGTTTTGGCTTAATCGCTTTTGCCAGTTTATTTCCTATTATTGCTGTAATGGCTTATGCACAATTAACCCAAGCAAAAGCCCAACAAATCGAACGAAAAAGTGAAAACAGAAAACGAATTAATATTAATAAACGCAGCTTAAGAAAAAAACAAGAGCCCTCAAAAAGCTCAAGACAAGATAAATTAAACAGGTGATCACATGCAATTCAAACTAATTGTCGCATTTGTTGACGACGGTGTAACAGACGAAGTTATGAAAGGCGCCAGAATGGCTGGAGCCACTGGCGCAACGATAATAAATAATGCTAGAGGTGAAGGTATTAAACGCCAAAGAACCTTTTTTGGTATGCAACTTGAGACACAAAGAGACGTATTACTTTTTGTCGTTGAAGAACATTTATCAAGAAAAATTCTAGAACGGATCAGTAAAATCGCAGGGTTTGACCAAGATCCGGGTAAAGGTATTGCGATTCAACTAAATGTCGAAGATGCTGTTGGCGTAGCTCATCAAGTAGAACGCTTAAAAGGCAAAGTTGAGGAAGAACTATGATCCATAAATTAGTACAAGTTAAAGATGCAATGACCACTGATAACTATCAATTTGCTGATGGCATGATGACTGTTGCTGAAGGTATTAAATTAGCAAAAAAGCATAATGTTAATGCCTTAATTATCAATAAGCGTAATCCTCAAGATGAATACGGTTTAGTGATGCTTGCTGATATTGCGAAAGAGGTCTTAGCAAAAGACCGTTCGCCCGACCGGGTAAACTTATATGAAATAATGGCAAAACCTATCTTAAGTGTTAACCCAAATATGGATGTAAGATATTGCGCTCGGTTATTTGAACGCTTTAGCATTCACTTAGCCCCCGTTGTTGCAGACAATGAAATTGTTGGCATGGTTGATTACATTAATATGGTTTTTAGCCAGATAGAATAGCACCCCTGTTATAAAGTCTAAGGTGATGCTTTAGGCTTTATTATGAGTAAAACATCTTGGCGTTTTAAAAGAAAAATAAGCGGTGATAAAAAATACGCCCATAACGATTAATGTGCCGGTGTCTCCCTGATAAGGTGTAATAACATTTAAATAAAATAAAGCATTCTCTAATAAGCCAACACCCACACCGATAATAAATAAAATATAGCCACTAGACTGCCCTTTTGCTCCGATAAGTTTGGCCAACAAATAGCCTAACACAGGTATAAAAGACCAAATAAAGAAGACCACTATTGAAAATATAATGGCTGACAAAGCAAGACTTTGCTGTGATAGAACATTAATAATTGAGTAAAGTTTAACCAAACAATAGCCAATATATAAATACAAAAATAACATCTACAACTTCCTAAAATAACGATAACCCAATTATAATAACAAGCAGTATAAAAATTAACTTATGCTAGAACAAACAAAGACCACTTAACTATAATTAACTAGCAAATAATGCTTTAGCTATTGTTCAATAAATCGTTACCGTGAGCTGAGTTATCGATTAGTTAGTTTGATTAATTAAATTAATAAGTCAGTTATCACAGCTGACAATTGATTATATAAAACATTTCTCATTGACGTTTTTCGCCATAACACACCAATTTCTCGATAATAATCTTGATCTAATGGTGCAATGGTTAACCCCTCATTTTCCCCAATATTTTTCTTTACCGCCATTTCAGGCAAAAAAGTAAAACCTTGATGAAAAGCGGTCATCTGTACCAATGTTGACAAGCTTGACGCAGAAAAAGAATGAATACGCGATTTATCAGCAAGTTTACATGCCGACAAGGCATGCTCAGTAAGGCAATGTTCTGATGATAATAAGAAAATACTCTGTTCTGGTAAATGTTTATAACTGTCTGTTTTTTGAAAGGTCTCTACTAGCCTTTTATTACCTGCCATAAAAAACCTGTCTTTACCTACTAATCGACAATGAAAGTTGTTTACTGCTATTGGCAACGCTAGAATCAACACATCTATTTCACCATTATTAAGCATCTTCATTAAGTTTTCAGTAGTATCTTCACGTAAAAACAAGGCTAAATCAGGAAGTTTACTTTGGCAGGCGCGTACAAAATCGGTTAATAGGAATGGCGCAATCGTTGGAATACAACCAATACGTACGGTGCCGGTATACTCACTACCTTGTTGTTTTGCAAAGTTGACTAATTCGTTGGCCGAGACTAATAACTGTCGGGATTTTTCAACAACTTCAATGCCCTGAGTAGTAAATAAAAAAGATTTGTTGTCACGTTCAATTAATTGACAATTTAGCTGTTCTTCTAATTTTAGAATAGCGCTGCTTAAGGTTGACTGACTAACAAAGCATGCACTAGCTGCTCGATGAAAATTTTGTTCTTGGTAAAGCGCAATTAAATAGCGTAAATGTTTAAGATTCGGTAAAAACATAAGGCAAAGTCCAAAGGGTAATGACGATTAATTTATCACATCACAATTAAATAAAACGATTATGATTTAACAAACACCGAATAAGGACCCTAGGACAAAAGTATAAATTTATTGTTAACTTGTCATTTTAATCAATAAATCGAGTATAAAGTTGATGAATATTAATTCAATCCATCGATTTCTTTAATTTTTTCTAAAGATACGGTAAAGTTAGAGGATTAATTTACACCATCATATAGGAAGCAACATGTCACAAGCATCAGCACGTCATTTATTAGTAGATACAGAAGAGCAATGTTTAACGCTTAAAGCACAAATCGAAGATGGAGCAGATTTTGCGGTTGTAGCGCAGGAGCACTCAAACTGTCCTTCAAAAATGCAAGGTGGAGATTTAGGATCATTTGGCCGTGGTCAAATGGTACCAGAATTTGATGAAGTGGTTTTCACTGCTGATTTAAACACAGTTCAAGGACCAGTAAAAACGCAATTTGGTTATCATTTATTAGAAGTAACGGCTCGCTCTTAATAGTCAGTTTGCTCAAAAATCGATAAAGGAAAGGTTATCAATGGCAAAAATTATAATATTGATGCTTCTTTTATCGATTTCAAATCACTGCCAAGCTAATTCTATTGCAATTGACGCGGTAAAAGCAGATAAAAAAATAATTCATTACCTTGCTGATAAATCTATCACTAACTTTCAAATAACTTACCAGCAACTCGAGCTTGGTGATATTTGTGGATTTGTTGGTTGCCAGTGGCGAAAACTCGTTTCTGTCGTCGTAACGTCTAGAAGTGCTAATGCACCATCAACAACCATTGTCGCGCTTGTTGAAGGCATAGTACCTAATAACCAAGAACAACCTAAGGTTACCTTTGTAACGTTAAACAATAGCCTACCCAACACGCTAACCTTTATTAATTAACGAACGCGTTAATACCTTATTAATTTGTTAGATACTTTTATTATTTTCTCGAATCTTTATTTATTTTTCCTTATATAAATCATTGCCTATTTCACAAATATCACTTCGCATAAATTTTTTTAAACAATAATTTATTGATATAGTTGTTAATCAAATATTAATAATAGATCAATTTGTTGCTAAAGATGTTAAATCAATGTTACGGTTGATTTGTCAGCAAAGACTGGCTAAAAAATCCTCAAGGCCATTGGAGGACAAATTAATCAAAGGAATGAGGGAGGAAAATAAAAATATCACTTGGCTTTTAATGCAAGTATAAATTAAGTAAAATTAGGAACACTTAATGCAAAATAATAAGATTTCTCAACTTTCATTCCTTATTGGCGCAGCACTTACCGCTGCAACAATGAACGCAACAGCTGTTGAAATGAGCGCCAGTTCACTGCAACAAGAAACAAACACCGGAACACCGGTTATGGCACCAACAAGCCCAAGTCCAGTGCTTGGAAATTACCCACTGGTAATCAAAAACCCTGCAGAACAAGCCTTTCAAAACATCATTTCAAATCAAAGCTCATACGGCTCAGTTGGTAATGAAAAATTTAAAGTTCGACGCCAATGGACTGATGAATTAGGTAAAAGCCATACTCACTTTGATCAAACGATTAACGGTATTAAAGTTTATGGTACAAGTATGATTATGCATACTAATTCGCCAATAAATACTTTTAACGCAAGTAACAGTGCAAGTAGCGTTTATAAAGTTACGGGTAAATTAGCCACTAATTCATTACCTTCGTTTTCAGTAATGAACAACGCTAGTGCATTAAGCAATGACTCTGCACAAGCACTGGTTGCTGCTGAAAGTGTTGGAGACGTGTTAAATATTCCTGAGCTTGCTTACGTGTACCTACCACTTTCAGAAGAAACTAAACTCGCTTATAGACTAGAAGTATCATGGGATAATGGCGGTGAAGACTTTGGTCGTGATTTTATATACTTTGATGTGAATACTTCTGAAATCTTAGCGAGAGAGCCACAAGTACATTCTGCTAAAAATTGGCGGACATACACGCTTAATGGCGGTTCGGCAAACTCGGCTCCAGGTACTTTGTTATGTACTAACACACAAAGTTGTGGCAGTAACGCCGCAGCACAACGTGCACATGATGGCGCGTCAAAAGTATATGACTATTATCAAAGTAAATTTGGTCGCGACAGCCTTGATAACAATGGAATGACACTCGTATCTAGTGTTGATTTAGGTGTAGTCAACGCTTATTGGACGGGCTCACAAATGATGTATGGTCAAGCATCTAGTGGCATGAACGACTTTACCAGTGACTTTGATATCATAGGTCATGAATTAACACACGGTGTCACAGATAAAACGGCAAACCTAATTTATGCCAATGCATCAGGCGCCTTAAACGAAGCTTGGTCAGATATTCTTGGTATCTCAGCCGAAGCTTACCGTAATGGCACAACAAGTTCTTCATGGTTATTGGGAGATGGTTTATATAACACTCAAGGTCAGGCCTTACGTTACATGGATAATCCAACTCAAGATAATTACTCAAAAGATTGGTACCCAGAGCGCATTCCTTTTGTAAGTAACCCAAGTAATAGTAATGACCAAGGTGGTGTTCACGGTAACTCAGGTATTGCTAATTTAGCTTATGTTTTGTTGGTAGACGGTGGTACTCATCCGCGCAACAAATCAACGGCACAAGTACCCAGTATAGGTATGGCAAAGGCCGAAAAGATTTTCTATCGTGCACTTGTTACCTACATGAATCAAAATACTAATTTTGCGGGTGCAAGAGCGGCAACAGCTCAAGCCGCACAAGATTTATATGGTGCTACCGAAAAAACAGCAGTAGAAACGGCTTGGTGTGCTGTAGGTGTTGGTGCTTGTCCGACAACAGGAACACCTCCAACGGGTAATGTATTAACCAATGGTGTTGCTGCCACGAACCTAAGTGCGTCAACAAATGCAGACGTTGTTTACACGATGGAAGTTCCATCGGGCGCAACAGATATCAGCTTTTTAACAACGGGTGGTTCTGGTGATGCTGATATGTATGTTAAGTTTGGTTCAGCACCTACCGATTCAAGCTATGACTGTCGTCCTTATAAAGGCGGAAATGTAGAGTCTTGTGCAGGTACATCAACGGGTGGAACATATTATGTTCGAGTCAAAGCCTATTCAGCATTTTCGGGAGTTAGCTTAACAGGTAGTTTTACAGAAGCTGCTACAGGAAATCCTGCGCTTAATGGTTCAGAGTCGAATGTTGCTGTATCAAAAGGACAGTGGAAGCGCTTTACTCAAGTTTTACCTGCAGGTTATGCCGATCTGACTATTAGCCTTTCAGGAGGGTCAGGTGATGCTGACTTATATATTCGCCGAGGAGCACAATCAACAGCTTCTGCCTATGATTGTCGACCTTATAAAAATGGTAACAATGAAAGCTGTAGCTTTACAAACCCTGCTGCAGGTACATGGTATATAGATATATTTGGCTATAGTACAGCTTCAGGTATGACGTTAACATTGCAAGCAAATCCATAAACTTACTTATAGTCATTACTTTATAAATAATAAATAAGTTAAGACTAGCCGGTGCTTTTGGCTAGTCTTTTTTTATCCACTTATTTAGTTTTTTAAAACGAAGTGCTAAAAGAAGAAAAGTAATAAAAAGATAAATACTCGGTTCTATGATTTCAGACTTTACCGACCAATAAAAATGAATCCCAACAAGAACAACAGCTAAGTAAACCCAATTATGGAGCTTTTGCCAATTTTTACCCATTTTTTTTCTTAATAACGAAATTGATGTTATCGCAAGCGTTAACAAAATCAATAACCCCGCCATACCAATAGTAATATAAGGTCGTTCAAGTATTTCACTCACAAATAGTGACCAATCAAACTGCACTTCAAACACTAGGAAATTGGTTAAATGTAGGAAAGCATAAGTAAAGCTATATAAGCCTACTAAACGGCGAACTTTTAATAATATTGATATTTTAAAACGCTTACTTAAAGGCGTTATCATTAAACTTAACAACAATAAATTAAACGCACCAATACCGGTAAAATGAATAATGGCCTCAACTGGATCAGCGCCTAGTTGATCAGTAAAAGCCAGATAATAAGCATTGGCTAGCGGTAAAAAAGCCGCGAGGTGGACAAAAACTTTAAACAAAATAACTTTATACTTCATAGAGATGATACGACTCAAGTTATTACTACAGATTAGTGGGGCAATAAAGCCCCTACTCACGATTTTACCCTGTCGCTATTTTTAAAAGTTTTTCCGTAAATCAAGGTTTCTATATAGATCGGCAACTTCCTCACCGTAGCCATTAAAAGGCAAAGTATCGATACGGTTACGCGCAAACAATCCGCCAGAAGTTAATCTTCGTTCACTGGCTTGACTCCACCTTGGATGGTCAACGTCAGGATTAACATTGGCATAAAAGCCGTATTCGTTAGGGGCTAAAATATTCCATGTTGACGCAGGAGGATGTTCAACAAATTTTATTGCAACAATCGATTTAATACTTTTAAAACCATATTTCCATGGCACCACTAAACGGATTGGCGCACCATTTTGTGCTGGTAATGTTTTGCCATAGAGACCGACACTCATTAAGGTAAGTGGGTTCATCGCCTCATCAATACGTAACCCTTCCACATAAGGGTAATCAATACCGCCGCCCATCCGTCTACTTGCTTGTCCTGGCATTTGTTCTGGGTCGTGTAAGGTTTCAAAAGCAATATACTTAGCCCGAGAGTTCGGCTGTGCCTTTTTTAATAGTTTTGATAATTCAAAGCCAACCCATGGGATAACCATTGACCAAGCTTCTACACATCGCAGCCGATAAATACGCTCTTCAAGGGCAAAACTTTTCGTTAAATCATCTAAATCTAAAGTATAAGGCTTATCACACTCACCACTTATCGTGAGCTGCCAAGGTTTAATATTGAAGTTTTGCGCATTATTAACGGGATCGTTTTTACCTATACCAAATTCATAAAAATTATTATGGCTGGTTACCTTAGCTTCAGGTGTCAGCACTTCAGTATTATTAGTAGCGTCAGCCGTGAACTTTAAAGGATAACGTTGAAAGGTGTTTTCTGGTTCTGATGAAAAAAAATCTAAACCTTGGGCGTTTACAGTACTAGATATAGTTGAAGATAATAAAGTACCGGCACCGAAGAAACCCATTTGCTTAATAAGCTGCCTACGCTTTAAGTAAACACTTTCGTTGGTAACTTGATGTTCTTTTAGTGCAGATTTTCCAAGAGATTTAATTAACATAAAGCGACTTCTCAGGTTATTAATTAACTAACGATAAACCAATAGACCCGAGAAATAGAGAAATACTTCATTATTTATAAAATAATATTACTGTTCTATCAATTAACGGGCAAATTGATGTAAATAATCAACCACAGCAGAAGATTCATATAACCAAGTAACCTTTTGGTTTTCATCAGTGATTTTCAAACAAGGTACCGTACGTTTTCCACCTTCTTTGATTAACTCTTCACGATAATTCTCATTTTGATTAATATTACGTAATTCGATATTTAAACCATCGCGTTTTATAGAACGACGAACTTTCACACAAAAAGGACAAGCGGGTAATTGATATAAGCTCAAGTGTTGTGTGCTTGTATCTATTTCAGCTTGCAATTGAGTTGTTCTTTTTGGGCCGCTCGGTGAAAAAACAAAATTTAACAATAAGATAATACGACCAATAATCCAGCGAACAATAAACATAAATCAACTTCTCTTTATTTAAAAAAAAACACTAGACTGTCTAAAAACAGCCACCCTAATTTTGCGCGAGTTTAACATAACTACTTGGTTAACACTGCTTTCATTTCGCGCAAATGGCTATCTACCACATCATATCGTCAGGAATTTGATAATCGGCATAAGGATCGTCAGCTTCAACTAAATCACTTTCCACTTTATCATTTTGTACTAAAATAACACTAGCATCTAAAGTCGCTACTTTTGCTGCGGTTTCAGCTGTCACTAAATAACTCTGTTCGGTTAACCCACAAACCGCTAATCGTCCATTAACTAAAGCTCTATGGGTAACCGCGTTAACAAATAACTTTTTAATTTTACTGTTAAAGGTGTAATTATATTCTGTTTCACCACTAACATTTTTTATTTGATGGTGTTCGAGTATTTGTTGGATGCGTAGCATTTTTTCTTTGTTGGCGAGTTGTTGCTTTTTTTCTTCATTGAGCGCGGTGTCTTTCGCCAATTTTTCTTTTTGAGCTTTAGCTAAGTCTTGCTTTACTTGTTCTTGTAAACTTTCGTCTTTTGCTACGCCACTGCGTTTTTGTTTATTTGATTTACGCTGGCTTGTATTTGCTTGTCGCGCTTTTTGCTTAGTCGTTAAGCCTGCTTTTAATAGCTGATCTTGTAAAGATGCCATACAAACTCCTTAATTAGGTTTATCAATAGTAATTGTTGCTATTCTATCGGGAAAAATAGCAATAAAAAAGTAGCTCGGCTTTTCTTTGTACATAAACCGATAATAATCTTCTATCATTAAATGTTAACTTTATAAATAATAAGGTAATCTAGCACGTCTAAATATCCTAAATACACCACATTATGAATAGATTTAAACATATATTAATTGGTTTCTTGCTGATCTTATTTTTAGTTGTTACAAGTTTAGGTACTTGGATTTACAGCCAAATTGATAGCGCGTTACCGGTACTTGAAGGAAAGCGAACATTACTTGGCTTGAGTGATACGGCCATTGTTGAGCGCGATAGTCAGGGTATTGTCACCATAAAAGCGAAGAAACGTAACGATGTTGCAGTCGCCACAGGGTTTATACATGCCCAAGAACGTTTTTTTCAGATGGACTTACTGCGCCGTAATTCAGCAGGTGAACTCGCCAGCTTATTTGGCGAAAAAGCCTTGCCACATGATAAAGAGATCCGCCGTCATCGTTTTCGTGAGCGTGCTAGAGCCATAGTTGCACAACTTCCTGAAAAAGATTTAGCCTTATTAAAAGCCTATACCCGTGGTGTGAATCAGGGCATAAATAATTTAAGTTCACCTCCTTTTGAATATTTATTACTTCAACAAGCTCCCGTTTCTTGGCAAGAAGAAGACACCATATTAACCGTATTAAGTATGTACATGGACTTGCAATATGCGGCAGGTGACCGTGAAAGAACCTTAGGAAATATAAAAAACACCTTAGGTGAAGATGTCTTTAAATTTTTGAATCCTAAAGGCAGTATCTGGGATGCAGCCATTGATGGTAGTCAATATCCATCAAGTAAAATGCCAACACGTGCATGGCCTTCAGCCTCATCTGAACAAGATGCTTTAGCTGCTAATACGGTGCAAAATTTAGTAACAGATGTACCTGAGCAAAGGTATCAAGGTGAGGAGTTCCCAGGTTCAAACAACTGGGCGGTATCGGGGGAAATAAGTAAAACAGGAAGTGCTATTGTTGCTAACGATATGCATTTAGGAATACGCGTACCAAACACTTGGTTTCGGGCAACCTTTGAATATCAAAGCGATAACAATAAAGCCATCAAAGTAACAGGACTGACCCTCCCGGGAACACCTAATATCATTGCTGGCAGTAACGGTAATATTGCATGGGGGTTTACTAATAGTTACGGCGATTGGAGCGATATAATTATTTTAGATACCAATGCAGATAAGAGCCAATACTTAACACCTGCAGGCTATCAAGACTTTACTGAGCATAAACATGTTATTGCGGTAAAAGGTCAAGACGCGCAGGAAATCATAGTCAAAGAAACAATTTGGGGGCCAGTTATAGGAACGAACAACAGCCAACAATTATTAGCTTATCGCTGGGTTGCTCATGATGTACAAGCCGTAAATCTGCACCAAACTCAACTCGAATTAGCCACTAGCGTTGATGAGGCATTTAACATTGCTAACCATGCAGGTATTCCGGCACAAAATCTAGTTGTCGGAGATAAAGCGGGAAATATTGGCTGGACAATCATGGGGCCTATTCCAAAAAAGTCTTCCTCGTTTGGCGAAACGCCTACACATTGGGGTGACGGTATCAATCATTGGCAGGGATATTTAAAAGCGGATCTGTATCCTAAAATTAAAAATCCGCAAAATAATCGTTTATGGACCGCAAATGCTCGTGTGGTTGGCGGGGAAATGTTAGAAAAATTAGGCAACGGCGGTTATGCACTTGGTGCAAGGGCACAACAAATCAGAGAGGGATTGCTTGCAAAAGAGATATTTTCAGAACAAAACTTACTTGATATTGCGCTGGATGACCGCGCCATTTTTTTAAAACGCTGGCAGAAATTTTTAATTGATAAAGTACTAACACCAGACGCAATTATCAATCATCCGCGTTGGCAAGCAGTGAAAGAAACCCTTAATACTGATAATTTATGTGCATGCACAGACTCGGTTGCTTATCGCCTTGTTAATAATTTTCGCTTGAATGTGCGTAATGATGTTTTTAGCCTACTCAACGAAAACTTAACTCACTTAGATAATGGCTACTCTTTTCACACCATTCGCCACCAAGTAGAAACACCGCTTTGGCAAATGATTAATGAACAACCAAGCAACTTTTTATGGTTGCCCGAAGATAACTGGCAAAAAGTTTTTGAGCGAGCACTCTCTACCACCTTAACGGATATGACCCAAGACCAACCATTGGCTAAAGCGACTTGGGGGCAACAAAACACCAGTAAAATACAACACCCACTTAGTAACGCTATACCCTTTATTGGTCGTTGGTTAGATATGCTGCCAATACCTCTTGCTGGCGATAGCTATATGCCTCGTGTCCAAGGAAAGTCTTTTGGTGCCTCTCAGCGTATGGTGGTTTCACCGGGTCATGAGGCCTCAGGAATATTACATATGCCAACCAGCCAGTCTGGCCACCCGTGGAGCCCTTATTATGGTTTAGGTCATGATGATTGGGTACAAGGAAAGCCCTCACCTTTCTTACCGGGTGAGACAAAATATACACTGACATTACTGAGCTATTAAGCTAAATTTTCAACATTAAAATTAATATCTACAATATAAAAAGAGGAAAAGTATGACGATTCTTATCTGGTGTTTATTTGCAGCCACTCTATTGCCTTATTTAGCTAAAGCCCCTGTCGCAATAGCTATGAGTAAACTCGATGGTTATGACAATAACCACCCGCGTGCGCAACAAGCAAAACTAACTGGCTTTGGAGCCCGTGCACTCGCCGCTCACCAAAATGCTTTTGAATCACTGATTATTTTTGTCCCTGCGGTTTTACTCGCAATAACCACAAATACAATAACCGACAGTGTAACCTTCTTAGCAATTACCCACGTTGTCGCTCGAGTGGCTTACAACTTATTATATTTATTCAATATTGGACTACTGCGCTCAATTGTCTGGGGAGTAGCAACCGTGTCTTCTTTTGCCATTATTTGGCAATGTTTTCCGCAAAGCTAAAAATCTATTTCTATTATAGATTTTTTTAATACAAGCCTTTAGCAATAAAGGCTTGAACAATTTCTTCGCCCTCGCTAAAGTAATGCTATATATCCTAGCTAATAGCTTGTTTTAGTCGCCTTCATGACTTTCCTTTACTAAAACATCAGGATTCTTTCTTTTTAACCATTTTCGAAAATAATATATAGGGTGGAAGTACTGTGAGTGAAGATTTAGATCTGAATAAAATTCGTGAAAAAATAACCAAACTTGACCAGCAATTATTAGAGTTATTTGCTCAACGCCGTTCTCTCACTCTCAGTGTTGCAAAAAGTAAAGCGCATCAGATACGCCCCGTTCGCGATCAACAACGCGAGCAAGAATTATTAATACGTTTAATTAACCAAGGTAAAGTGCTTGGTTTAGACGCTCACTATGTTACCAGCGTTTATCAAACAATTATTGAAGATTCAGTATTAAATCAACAAGCCTACTTACAAACATTGGCCAACCCCAATATCCAAGTGCCTACGGTTAGCGTCGCTTTTCTAGGTAATAAGGGCTCTTATAGCTATTTAGCCAGTCATAGATATTTTTCACGCCGTGCAGCAAAAATCAATGAATACGGTTGCCAAAGTTTCAAAGAAATTATGCAACAAGTCGAATCTGGCCATGTAGATTACGGTATGCTGCCCATTGAAAATACCAGTTCAGGTAGTATTAACGAAGTTTATGACGCCCTGCAACACACTAACTTGTCAATTGTTGGTGAGATAACTCAGCCTATTGAGCACTGCTTATTAACCGCAGTAAATACCCAACTCAGCAAAATAAAAACGATTTACGCGCACGGACAACCCTTTACTCAGTGCAGTAATTTTCTCGACAAACAAAAAAACATTCGCATCGAATATTGTGACAGTACCGCTGATGCAATGGCCCAAGCGTATGAGTTGCAAGACCCTACAGTCGCCGTTATTGGCAGTGAAGAAGGTGGTCATCTCTACAAGCTTCATGCTTTAGAAAAGTCGATTGCTAACCAAGCAGAAAATCACAGTCGCTTTATTTTAGTCGCTCGTAAACCTATTGATGTCGCTGAACAAATCCCGGCTAAAACGGCATTGATTTTGGCAACAGGACAAAAAGCAGGTGCCTTAGTTGATTGTCTTATTATTTTAAAAGCAAAAGGTATCAACATGTGTAAACTTGAATCTAGACCTATTCAAGGGAGACCATGGGAAGAAATGTTTTATATTGATGTTGAAGCCAATTTGAAGAGTGCTGTACTGCAAGAGGCAATTAATGAAATAACCTCAATTACCAATTTCATTAAAATATTAGGCTGTTATCCTATTGAACATATTAGCCCAACCAGTGTACCAAGTAGCGCGATAAACGCTTAGCCGTTGTCGCTTAACTTTTAAGTTAATGGCTTTGATAAAGTCTCTACGCCAGCAATATTGACCTTACTCGACCTCGTGAAAAACACAGGTCGGTAAGGTTTTAGTTTTAAGCGTTATTCAACAACGCTTTAAGAGCTGCACGATAACATCGAACAACCCGCCTTATTTCTCGCCCATTCAGGACGTTTCTCACTGTAATGATGAAACTCAACTTGTTCATCATAAGGTTTTTCCAGAACCTTTTGTAATTCATGTAATTTACTAAAATCACCTTGCTCTGCAAGCTCAATGGCTTGTTGTGCTAAATAATTACGCAATACATATTTAGGGTTCACCTTATTCATCGCCGCTTTTCTTTGTGCTGCTGTTTTTTCGTCGTGCTGAATTCGATTAGCGTAGCTTTCTAGCCAAGAAGAAAAACGTGCTTGATGCTGTGGCGTTAACTGCTCGTCTAGATAGAAACAATCGGCAAAATGATTGACGTTATTTGCTTTAACTTTTTTGTCGTAACTAAAATCAGCCAGTAAACGATAAAAAATAGTCATGTCTGTTTCTATATCACCCAACAAGGTTTCAAGTGCTAAAAACAATGCTGTGTCCGCTTTATGGTTTATATCTTCAGCCGTAATACCCAGTTTATTCGACATCATTTCATGCCACTGTTGTTGATACGTTTTACTGTAATTATTTAATATCACCTCTAGTGGCTTAGATTCTTCTATCAATGGATAGATAGCGTTCGCTAATTGAAATAAATTCCATTGTGAAATTTCACCCTGTTTGCCGAAGCTGTAACGCTTACCTTGGGCATCTGTGGTATTTGGTGTCCAAGACAAATCAAAATTATCAATCCAACCATAAGGACCATAATCAATCGTTTCACCGATTAATGACATATTGTCGGTATTCATTACGCCATGAACAAAACCAACCCGCATCCAATGCACCATCAATCGACAAGTGCGTTGGGCAATTTCATCAAACCAAGCTAAGTAACCTTGTACCGAGTCATTTTCGTGGTCATTTAATAAATGCGGAAAATCTCGTTTTATCGAATAATCAACGAGCTGCTTTAACAAAGCCTTATCTTTACGGTAAGCCGGTAGCTCAATACTTCCAAAACGCATAAATGACGATGACACTCGACAGACAACAGCGCCTAATTCAGCTTTCGCATTACCGTTATAAAACATATCCCGAACGACACTGTCACCGGTTAACGATAAACTCAGTGCTCGGGTGGTAGGAATACCTAAATGAAACATCGCTTCTGAACATAAGAACTCTCGTACCGATGAACGTAATACCGCTAAGCCGTCAGCCGTTCGTGAAAACGGTGTTGGTCCTGCACCTTTTAGCTGGAGAACTTTATGGCCATCTAAGGGGGTGTTTACTTCAGCTAAGTTAATGGCGCGGCCATCACCTAATTGTCCAGCCCAATGGCCAAACTGGTGTCCGCCATAACACATCGCATAAGGGGCAAATTCTTCAGGCACGACATTCCCCGTGAACAACTGTAAAAATTCATCACTTTTAAGCTGCTCTTCGCTTAACCCTAATATTGAGGCAACATCACGACTAGTCGTAACCAACTGTGGATTTGACGTTCTTTTAGGCGATACCCAAGAAAAAGCAGCGGCATGAACTTGGTGCGGAAAAATAGACTCTTCTAAATCTTCAGGTAACTGTGAAGAAAAGCTATTATCAATATTGAAATCTAAGTAAGACAAAATAAGCGACTAATTGAAAAATAGAATTGAAAGGGAATTATTGACTGTCAGTTTCTATATTGCAATATTCATTTCAAACAAAAAGCTGATTTAGGTTATTCACTTATAAATATCATTAAAAAGTAATATCTACTCAGGTAAAAGCTAGCACTCACTATTGCAAAGCTATCGTCAGTGAAGCTTTAAAAGTGCTATGGCAAGATTGACAACCCAGTATTAATTTTTGATATTCAGCGACAATAACAACCATATTTTTTTCTTTGGCCGCTTGCTTAATTTTGATAGCGCCACCATGAACAACTTTGTCAAAACCTTTAAATGTAGCGACTTTTGATCCTAAGGCTCTCATCAATTTTTTCCGTTGCGACATTGCCGGTTTTGGGTGATTAATAATCCCCTGTGCTGCACTTTCAACAAGGCTAAAGTCTTCTAAAATAATTCCTTGTGTGATCATCTTGGTGTCAGATAACAATGCCTGCATAACCTGTTTAAACGTTACAATACTATTTTTATCGATATCTTGTTGGTAATGCTGTGCGTTCGCTGAAACACCAACGAAAAAAGCTATCACGACACTGGTAATAATCATTGTTTTTTGTATTTTATACATGGCGACTCTTATTTTATCGAAAGGTAAATGAGTAAACTAAGGTTAATAAAGGAGTTAAGTCATTATGACAATAATCGCTTTAACGTTAACCAAACAGGAAACAATCATTCATACTCGCATAAGGACAGCCAATTTACGCCAAAAATATTAAAGCGCTTTAGCTTATTTCAGTTTAACGGCAAATTTTAGCGCCAAAAATATTAAAGCACTTTAGCTTAGTTCAGTTTAACGGTAAAATAGCGGCAAATTTTAGCGCCCTATTAGGCTTTATCTTGCAAACATTAGCCCAGCTCAATTCAGGTAAATATTCAGATATAACGCATTTAACCCTCAGTGAGAATTTAACTGAATTTCCGCAAAAAATCTTTTCATTAGCAAACTCTCTTGAAGTATTAGACTTAGCAAATAACAAATTAACGGCTTTACCCTGTGAGTTTTCTTCAATGAAGAAGTTAAAGATATTATTTTTAACTAATAATAACTTTAAAAGTATTCCTGAAGTCTTAGCGGCTTGCCCACAACTAGAAATGATCAGTTTCAAGGGTAATCAATTAAGCCGAGTAGATGAAGACGTGCTGCCAACAGGAACACGTTGGTTGATATTAACTGATAATAAAATATCAGCACTACCCCATTCAGTCGGCAAGCTAAGCCGTTTACAAAAATTAGCATTGGCTGGCAATCAATTACAGCAACTGCCCGATAGTATGCAGAACTGTAAAAATTTAGAATTAATACGTCTTTCGGCTAATCAATTAGTCACACTTCCCGATTGGCTCTTTCAACTACCTAAATTGGCGTGGCTAGCTTTTTCGGGTAATAAGTTAACGCGCAGTGTTCAACCAGTGATTGATCAGATGACAAGTGTTTCACAGCAAGACTTTCAACTAAAACAAAAATTAGGTGAAGGCGCATCAGGGATAATTCATCAAGCAACATGGTTAACTAAACCTATCACCATTGATTCAGATGACGATATAGCAGTAAAGATTTTTAAAGGTGAAATAACCAGTGATGGTTACCCTATTGATGAACTAAATAATTGCTTGCAAGCCGGTGAACATAAAAACTTAATCAAAGTCATTGCTAAAATCATGTCGAAAGAGCAACTTGCTTTAATTATGGAGTTAATTCCTCAGCGTTTTTATAACTTAGGTTTACCCCCTTCGTTAACAAGCTGTACTCGTGATACTTTTCCTAAGTCTGCCACATTAACAACAAGTCAGATAATAAAAATAGTCCTTAGCATGGCTGATACTTTACGTCATTTACATGAAAATAAAGTCAGCCATGGTGATATCTATGCTCATAATACTATGGTCGATGAAAACGCAAATATGCTGTTTGGTGATTTTGGCGCCGCTTCTAACTTAAAGGTTTTGCCTGCAACACAACAAAAAGCAATGCAAGCGATAGAAGTGAGAGCTTTAGGCTGTTTATTAGATGATTTATTGCCTTTGTCTCTTCATTTAGAAAACACTGCGCAATACCAAGCGCTGTTGATAATAAAAGAGCGTTGTATGCAAGCCGATACGTTTAAAAGACCCACCTTTATCGCTATCGTTGAGCAATTAAAAGTACATGTTTAACCTGATTTTTTAATTCATATTATTAAGTGTATAACCGGTGAGATCGAATAACTGGTTTTAGAAGCTCTCTTTTAAAACCAGTTTATCATCTACAAACCGCTTTTTTTTTAAACACCAGCGCTAAAACGATTCAAACACATTTGCTTGCCCAGCCCCTTTAACCTAAAATATCGACAAGTTAATTTTTCCTTCAAATAATAAGGTTTTTCATGGCACAACCATTACCAGATAAATTTATCATGTCGATGAACCGCGTATCAAAAGTGGTTCCACCTAAAAGAACAATACTTAAAGATATTAGTCTTTCATTTTTCCCTGGCGTTAAAATTGGTGTTTTAGGTTTAAACGGTTCAGGTAAATCAACGCTGCTTCGAATTATGGCAGGTGTTGATAAAGATTTTGAAGGTGAAGCAACGTCTTTAGCCGGTACAAAAATTGGTTACTTACCGCAAGAGCCTCAACTTGATGAAAGCCAAACAGTGCGTGAAGCTGTTGAAGAAGGGGTTGCTGAAGTTAAAAATGCTATGGCTCGTTTAGACCAAGTCTATAACGAATATGCAGAAGAAGGCGCTGATTTTGATGCCTTAGCCAAAGAACAAGGCGATTTAGAAGATATTATTAATGCGCAAGATGGTCATAATCTTGATAACGTTTTAGAACGTGCGGCTGATGCTTTACGCTTACCTGAATGGGATCAAAAAATCGCGGTACTAAGTGGTGGTGAACGCCGTCGTGTCGCGCTTTGTCGTTTATTGCTCGAAAAACCAGACATGTTATTACTTGATGAACCAACTAACCATTTAGATGCTGAGTCTGTTGCTTGGTTAGAGCGATTCTTACACGATTACCCAGGCACTGTGGTAGCAATTACCCATGATAGATACTTCCTTGATAATGTAGCGGGTTGGATTCTAGAGCTTGATAGAGGGCACGGTATTCCTTATGAAGGTAACTATTCTTCATGGCTAGAACAAAAAGACGCACGTCTTGCACAAGAAAGTAAAGGTGAAAGTGCACTACAAAAAACCATTAAGCAAGAACTTGAATGGGTGCGTTCAAATCCAAAAGCTCGTCAATCAAAAAGTAAAGCCCGTATGGCGCGCTTTGAAGAGCTTAATAGTCAAGATCATCAAAAACGTAATGAAACCAACGAACTTTACATTCCACCTGGACCTCGTCTAGGGGATAAGGTTTTAGATGTTAATAACTTAACAAAATCTTTTGGTGACAGAGTGCTCATTGATGACTTAAGTTTTAGTGTGCCAAAAGGTGCTATTGTTGGCATTATCGGACCAAACGGCGCAGGTAAGTCAACATTGTTTAAAATAATGTCAGGCGCAGAAAAACCAGACTCGGGTAATGTAGAGCTAGGTGATACGGTTAAACTTGCCAGTGTAGATCAGTTCCGTGATGACATGGACAATAGTAAAACCGTCTACCAAGAAATATCTCAAGGCCATGAGATATTACAAATTGGTAATTTTGAAATTCCAAGCCGTGCTTATGTCAGCCGTTTTAACTTTAAAGGTAACGATCAACAAAAGATCATCGGTGAGTTGTCGGGTGGTGAACGTAACCGAGTTCATTTAGCTAAACTAGTGCAAACCGGCGGTAACGTATTACTTCTTGATGAACCAACCAACGATCTTGATGTTGAAACCTTACGTGCGCTTGAAGAAGCGTTGTTAGAGTTCCCCGGTTGTGCCATGGTTATCTCGCATGACCGTTGGTTCCTTGATCGCATTGCAACTCACATTTTAGATTACCGTGATGAAGGTAAAATTAACTTCTATGAAGGTAATTTTACTGACTATGAAGCTTGGTTAAAGAAAACATTGGGCCCTGCAGCTACTGAGCCTCACAGAATTAGATACAAAAAAATTGGCTAAGCTAAAGTTAATAGATAATTTTTAAATTACCTATTAGTTATTAAATAGTTATCGGCACTTTATTTTTGTGGTTTTATAAAAATCCACACGAATAAAGTGCCTTTTTGCTAAAAGGGAGCTATGCTAAAGATACCCATTTATAATTTGAACTTAAGCAATGGAAAATAGACGTCAATTCACGCGAGTTTTGTTTTCAATCAATGCGATATTAGAGGTTGAACAGCAGAATTATCCAGTTACTATCCACGACATTTCACTTAATGGCGCTTTGGTCACTATGCCTAAAGCTGAAAAGTCATTAAAAGGTAAGTTAGGCTTATTACATTTTGACTTAGTTAATGGCGAATCGATCGTTGAAATGCATATTGCTGTCGTTCATGAAGAAAATGACAAGCTAGGCTTACAGTGTGAAGTAGGCTTGCAATGTAATGCTATCGATATTGACAGTGTGACCCATTTAAGACGGTTAGTTGAATTAAATTTAGGTGATGAAAGCCAGTTACATAAAGAACTTTCACAATTATCACGCCTTGCTTAATATGATGGCAATCGCCTTGCTTTATAGAGGAACATTATGAATCACTTAGTTATTTCATTTATTACCAAAGACCGTCCTGGTTTAGTCGAAACCTTATCCAAAGTCATTAAACAACACCAAGGTAACTGGCAAACCAGTAGTTTGCATCATTTGTCCGGCTGTTTTGCTGGTGTACTTGAAATAGCGGTAGCGCAAGCTCAATGTGAAGCCCTAACTCGTGCAATTACGACACTGGACGGTTTTAAAGTCATTATCGAAAAGACTACCCCTAGCCAAATTAACGATGAGTCACCGGTAGTTTTAGAGCTAACAGCAAACGATCGAGAAGGTATTGTAGAAGAAATATCTGCGGTTATTCACCATCAAGGCGGTAACATGATAAAGCTTGTCAGCGAGCAAGATAATGCGCCACATACTGGCCAGCCACTATTTAAAGCAAAAATAACCTTAGCGGTTAATAAAGAACAAACACCAAGCTTAATAAATGCATTAGAAGATCTTGCTGACGATTTAATGATTGATATTTCTCGTTAATCTGTTGAATAGTAACTTAATCTACACGGTATTATTAGCCCACTTATCAATACTTCTTTGGGCTTGATAATCCCGTGATATTTTATTCATAGACTGGCTTAACCCTAATGTTAAAAAGGATCGAGTAAACAAGATTCCCCCTCTTTCCCCTTCAATAATGCTCACGTAAAATTACTGTTAACTCCTAGCTACTAAACTAAAAAACTAAAAATAAGTATTAACTGAAAATGGCCTTACCTCACCTAATGATTTTGATGAACCTTTAGGGATTTACCAGTGCAATAGAAACAAAAAGGCCCGACATAAGCCAGGCCTTTTCAAAGTGGTACTGGTGCTTTTTCTTAAAGCTTAATACCTAATTTTTTCAATTCTTTTTGAACAACTGAGTTCGGTAATGGAATATAACCATCTTTCTCAACAATCTTTTGACCCGACTTAGAAAGTACCATAGTTAAAAATTCAGCATCCATTGGCGCTAATGGCTTGTTTGGATGCTTATTTACATAAACGTATAGGAAACGAGATAGTGGGTATTTTTTCGATATAGCATTCGCCATATTAGCTTCAACATAGTTGTCACCTTTTTTAGACAAAGCTAAAGCACGAACACCTGAAGTTGTATAACCGATACCAGAATATCCAATACCGTTTAGTGAAGAAGATACTGATTGAACAACTGAAGCTGAGCCTGGTTGTTCATTAACTGTGTTTTTAAAATCACCTTTACAAAGGGCTTTCTTTTTAAAGTAACCGTAAGTACCAGAAACTGAGTTACGACCATAAAGTTGAATGTCTTTTGCTTCCCAGTCACCTGTTAAACCTAAGTCGCCCCAACGGTCTGCATCTTTATCAGCACCACATTTTCGGTTATTTGAGAAAATAGCATCAACTTGATCAATACGTAATCCTTTAATAGGGTTATCTTTATGAACAAATACCGCTAATGCGTCAATAGCAACACGAACAGCCATTGGCTTATAGCCGTAACGCTTTTCGAATGCTTCTATTTCACGCGACTTCATCTTACGGCTCATAGGGCCTAAGTTTGAAGTGGCCTCTGTTAATGCTGGTGGCGCAGTAGATGAACCAGCGGCTTGAATTTGTATATTCACATTTGGGTAAGTGCGCTTAAACTCTTCAGCCCAGAATGTCATCATGTTTGCTAAGGTATCTGAACCCACTGAAGATAAGTTACCTGAAATACCACTGACTTTTTTATATTCAGGTAAATCTTTATCCATTGCTAATGATGAGAAACTCACCAAGCTTGCTAAACCTATAACGCCTAAAGCACGTTTAAAACCCATGTTATTCTCCACTGAGAGTGATGTCCCATTAAATTATTATTAATTTGTTTGGGGCTAATTAATTTATGAACACTATATAAAGTTTATGTGACAATTATATTTAAGGTTTATGACACTTATATTACAGTGATCAATATATGGGTATATAAACAACATTTAATCAATTTCTCTCCTTCGTTCAAAGATAAAGGGGAATAGTTAGACCCTAGCTACGACTTTATAACGAGCAGTATTACTGGAACTTACGGCGAAATAAGAATTAACACATCAAATAATAGCGTTCATCATTAAAGCCGTGAATGTTCAGATAAAAGATTAGGATAAAAATACCGCGGCAATAATTATTATAATGATAAAAATTTAGCGTGTGTTGAAGTTAGTTAACCTTGGTAAATAAGCCACGTTTAGCAAATAAAGCGCTATCAGCACCTTATTCACTAGTAGATAAGGTGCTGTTCAGAAGATTATTTTTTATTTAATGCTTCAAAGTAAATAATAAACTCACTACCCTTACCCCACTCGCTTTCAATGGCTAATTCGGCATTATGGTGATGTAAAACATGTTTAACAATTGATAGACCTAACCCTGAACCACCGGTGTCACGAGAACGTGACTTGTCTACTCTAAAGAATCGTTCTGTGATCCGGTTAACGTGTTCAGGACGAATACCAGGACCATTATCTTTAACGGAAAACTTAGCCTTATTACCACTTCGTTGCCATAAAATGTGAACAGAACCATGGGCAGGCGTGTAAGCAATAGCATTAGATATTAAGTTAACACACGCACTTTTCAATTCAGTATCTATGCCTTCAATCCATAAGTCATCATTAAGATCAGCAGTAATTTTGTGTTGTTTATCTTGGTTGAGCCAAGTGGCATCGTCGACCAATGTTTTAATTAGTTTAGGCATATCAACAAATTGTTTATTTTCTTCATCGGCATGATTTTCTACACGCGATAAAACTAATAACTGCTCTACTAAGCGGTCCATACGTGATACTTGAGTTTCAATAGTGCAAAAAGCTTTTTGCCAATGAGGCTCGAGCGCATGTTCAGTGGTCAGTATCATTTCCACATAACCACGCACCACGGTAAGCGGTGTTTTGAGCTCATGAGAAACATTGGCAACAAAGTCACGCCGCATTTCTTCTAATCTTTTAATTTTACTGACGTCTCGGGCAAGAAAGAGTACTTGGTCACTTCCATAAGCCATTAAGCGCAGCTCTAACTGTAATTCGCTGTTAATGGGTGAAATAATATGACAGGGTTGTTCAAAATTACCGAGTTCTAGGTATTTAGAGAATTCAGGAAAACGGATGAGGTTGTCAATACGTTGACCAACATCACTGGGCCAACGAATGCCTAAAATGCGCTGAGCTTTTTTATTACCCCACAAAATAGTCAGTTCATCAGATAAGACTAAGGCAGCATCAGGTAATGCTTCAGCACCATCCCTGAATTTTCTAATTCTTTCGTTTAACTGTCTTTGTTTGTGGCGGTGCTGTCTAATTTGTCGGTACAGGCCATCATATATTTTCCCCCAGATACCTTCAGATTGTGGAGGAGAGAGTGACTTACTTAGCCACAGCCACTTAATAAGTTTAAATAAATGGTGATAATGCCAACATAAAATAACCAAGGTACTGATACAGAGTACGAGGAGAGTTTGGCCAATTAAAAAACCAAAGAACGCGCTTACCGACAATATAGTCAGTAAACGCGTGATAATACTTTTTACGGATAAACGAAAATACATAGTGAGTCGTTTTTACCTATATATAATAATAAAATGCATACTTATGTATTACACACTCGTTTTAAGCTTTCCGGAGAATCGGTAGCCAGAGCCTCGAACGGTTTGAATAAAATCTTCATGCCCTTCGCCAGTAATCGCTTTACGTAATCGTCTAATATGAACATCTACCGTTCGGTCTTCCACATAAACATTCGTCCCCCAAACATTATCAAGTAATTGTTCACGGCTATAGACTCGCTCGGTATGAGTCATAAAAAAGTGTAATAAACGAAACTCCGTTGGTCCAAGCTCAAGTGACCGATCATTAATTGAAACCCGGTGGGCGATGGGGTCAAGTTTCATTCCATGAAATTCAATGGCTTCTTCTAGCGCGGTAGGAGAAACTCGGCGAATAACAGCTTTGATACGTGCTATAAGCTCTTTTGGCGAAAATGGCTTAGTAACATAGTCATCAACACCTGCATCAAAACCTTTAACCTTGTCGTCTTCATCGGCACGGGCAGTTAACATTATAATAGGAATAGACCGCGTATATTCATTTTGTTTTAATGATTTAGCAAGCTTAACACCTGTGCCTCCTGGCAACATCCAATCCAATAAAATCAAATCAGGATAAGGCTCAACAATCTTTGCTTTTGCCTGTTCGTAATCTTCAGCTTCAATAGCATTAAAACCATTTTTCTCTAATACAAAAGTAATCATTTCCCTGATCGGCGCTTCATCTTCAACAACCAATATTTGTCTATTCATGTAAACTTCCCGTTGTCTAACTACACTTTACTTATTGACCATTGTGATAACTTTTTATGACATTTATATTACACACAACAAGTTTAATTCATTTATCTTTATGCCAAAAGCTTAATTTATTGATCTTCATCTACATCGCTAGTTATAAAAAAAGCGACCAAAAGTCGCTTTTTTTATTTTTACAATACGGTAATTAATTAAAACTTGTATTCTATGCCTGCCGCTAAGTAATCTTGATCAGCTTCATTGTCGAGATCAAAACTCGTGTAAAAAGCAAAAAGTTTAGTACTTTTCGCTAAGGCGTAATCCGCGCCAACGGTCATACCTGAACGGTGATCGCCGCCATCATAATTAGCCGTTTGTACTTGTCCTTTAACTGTAATTTTATCAAAGCCATATTTTGCTGAAAACAAGAAACCTTCGACATCACTGCCATCAGAAACTTTTTCTTGTCTGTGAACAATAGCACCTAAGGTAAAGCCAGCGAGTTTACCCTGCACGGTTAAACGGGCCGCATCATAACCTTTAACTTCTGAGTCTACCGCGATAGCAGCATAAATCTTAGATTTTTTAAGCGCTTTATCACCATAAAAAAGGGCCATTGAGGTGCCATCTTGTCCATCAACCTCATCTTCTGCAATATAAGTAACACCCAGTTGAAAACCGTTAACCTTAGGTGATTTATAAGTAACCGTGTCGCTCATGCGGTTCTCACCTTTCCAGAGCTGTTTAATATCTGCGTTTAAATCACTGAATAAGTCAACCTTGCCTTGTGACTGCTTTAATACGGTATCGTTAATACCTAACAATACTTCACCAAAATTACCTTTCAAGCCAATGTATTGATTACGGTCAGTAATGCTATCACCCTTGTCACTATCACCATCAAGGTCGACTTGAAACTCTGCTTTAAAAATAACTTCAAGGCCATTACCCAAATCTTGACCACCTTTAAAACCTATACGTGAAGCGTTACTTTTAACTTCAGAGTAAGTACCAGTACCGTCATCTGATGACTGAACTGTAACATTGGCTTTACCATAGATATCAACATCACCAGCAAACGCTGATACAGAAAGAGTTGATAATAATGCCGCTGCAAGAGTGCTGTAAGAAATTTTCATATATATACCTTATTGGGTGACAGAGTCTTTTATATTAAGAACGATTTAAATTAACTAATTATTTGCCGCATATTCTGCCTAATTTATATGACATTTTTGTGACATTATGAATTATTTTTTAAAAGTTTATGACAATTTGATAAATTTAGCTAAGAAAGACTTCGTATAAGCCACAGCAATTTTAAATAAAAAATTATTTCCTTTAAAAAGAGATAAAACACCTTATATTGAATAAAAATCATTCTTATAGCAGAAAATACTTTTAACCTACCGTAAAATGTCTAGAATTAAGCTAGGTATCATAATAAAGAAGATAAAATGAAGGTAACAAGCATTTCTCGAAAACTATTGACCCGAGTGCTCTCGGTTTATTTTGTTTTAACCTTTATTGTCACCTGCGTGCAAATTGGTGCTGAGTACATTAACACTAAGAGCCACATAAACAGTGAGTTACTGACCTTAGAAAAAACATTTAGCAGCAGTTTAACACGTGCTGTTTGGGAGTTAAATACACAGCAAGCTGTTGATATTGCTGTGGGATTAGTCGCCATTCCTATGATAAAAGGCATTGTTGTTACCGATGAAAATGACCAAATCATTGCACAATTAGGTGAGTTTTCTGAGGGTGAACTTTTTAATCAACCCGATAAAGTAACCTTAAATAGTGAATCTACTGCCATTAGCTCTTTTTCTGAAGGATTATTTGGCCATTCGTTTCAACTCATCTTTGAGTTTTCTGGTCGAACAACAAAAGTGGGGACCGTCGTTCTCTTATCAAGTAATGAAGTGATTTTCGATCGTATTGAAGTTGGTATATATTTTTTAATCGGTAATGCGATGGTAAAAACAGCCGCGTTAGTTATTTTATTTTCTCTCGCCTTTTCCAGCTTATTAACAAATCCGCTTAATGAACTTACTGAACAAATCAACCATTTTGATATAGATGATCCCGAAGCATCAAAGCTTCATACCATGAATTATGAAAATAACGAGCTGAACATTTTACAAAGAGCTTACAACAATCTGCTCGATGAGCTGGTGCAATATCAAAATCGACTGAGTACCGCCAAGCAAGAGATATTAATGGCAAATCATAAACTTGACGATCAAAATTTAATATTAGAACAAGAAGTCGCTAAAAAAACGTCATCGCTAAGTACCACCATGCTTGAAATGAATAAACAACAGCGTGAACTTATCGAGCAACAAAAACAGTTAAAAGCAGAAAATATTCGCCGCAGCCAAACAGAACAAACCTTAACAAAGACCAATCAAGAATTAAAAAACTCGATTCTAGAACTCAAAAAAGCGCAAGAACGTTTACTTGATGCAGAAAAAATGGCTATTTTAGGAAAATTATCCGCTGAAATATCCCATGAAATTAATACCCCTATTGGTGTCAGTATTACCTCAACCAGTTATTTATCAGATTTATTAAATTCATTAAAAAATGATGTCGACAACCAAAAATTAACCAAACGTTCATTAGATGACTTCACTAAAAATGCTGACCAAAGTTTACATTTACTCTTTAACAATCTTAATCGCGCATCTGATTTGATCACCAGTTATAAACAAGTTGCTGTTGATCAAACAAGTAATAAAACACGCAAGATTAACGTTGCACAATACCTAAATGAAATTATTCAATCTTTACAGCCAAAATTAAAGAAAACCAAACATACGGTTAACGTAAACTGTGTTGATAATATTGATATTTATTGCCATGCGGGGGCAATATCACAAATATTTACTAACCTAATAATTAATTCTATTATCCATGGCTTTGATGGTATAGAGAATGGCATGATTACCATAAGTGCAAAACTAAAAGGTGAACGGCTACATCTGCATTACCAAGATAATGGTGTTGGTGTTCCTCAAAATAAATTGCCACAAATATTTGACCCTTTTTATACCACCAAAAGTGGTACTGGAGGCACAGGCTTAGGCACTCATATCATTAACGAATTAGTTACTGATACATTGAATGGCACAATAGTCGCACATTCTGAGGTTGGACAAGGTCTTAGCTATGATATTGAATTTAATGATATGCGTTAAAAAATTCTTCATTGCGATATCTTAACGGTAAGACTCTGCAAGTAAGTGCTAATAGCTGATATTTAAGTTACTATATTGCTCTTTTAAAATTTATCAGCCGGTGCACTTAGTGTTCCAGCGGCGCAGGAAACTTCTATGTGGTTCAAAAACCTATACTTTTTCACATTTACTCGCCCTTTTGCATTATCAGAAGATCAATTAGAAAAACACTTAGCTGAACATTTATTCACCCCTTGTGGGTCAACAGAGCAATCGCATTTTGGTTGGGTAAATGCTTTGGGTAAACATGGCCATTCAACGGTTCATGCCGCTAACGGTAACCTTTTAGTTTGCGCAAGAAAAGAAGAGAAAATTCTTCCTGCTCCCGTTGTAAAAGATATGATTGAAGCAAAAGTTGCGCAACTTGAAGTTGAACAAGCGCGCAGCGCAACTAAAAAAGAAAGAGAACAGTTTAAAGAAGATATCATTTTTGAACTACTACCTCGGGCGTTTTCTCGTGTTACCGATACCCATGCTTACATTAATGCTGAGCATAACCTTATTGTTGTAAATTCAGGTAGCCGCGGTAAAGCTGAAGATTTATTAGCCTTGTTGCGCAAAGTTATTGGTACTTTACCCGTAACAAGTGTTTCACCAGAAAAAGCGCCTGATGAATTGATGACTGACTGGTTAAACGAGAAAAGTATTGGAGACAACTTTACTTTAGGTATGGAAGCAGAGTTTCATGCCTTAGGCGATGATGGTGCGGTAGTTCGTGTTAAAAATCAAGATCTTGATAGCGATGAAATTAAAACACATTTAGACGCTGATAAATACGTAGTGAAATTAGCGCTTGAATGGGATGAAGCAATGTCGTTTATTCTTTGTGACGATCTAGCGATTAAGCGTTTAAAGTTTTTTGATGTCTTACAAGAACAAAATGACGATATCGATAGTGACGACGTTATAGCAAAACTTGATGCAGACTTTGCCTTAATGGCTGGAGAAATTAATCGTTTGATTAATGACTTACTGGCTGAATTCAATGTTAAAGCGACAGACTACTTAGAGAGCTAATACGCTTTAGGTTACTGATGTCTCTAAAGAAAAAAGCAGCTAATATAGCTGCTTTTTCATTGCTTCACTTTATTACTTCAGTATCAATCGAGTTAATAATACCGCTAAAATAGGTAGACTACTTCAAACGAATAGAGTTGATGATATCGGTCGTGGAAATACCTTCTTCAAAGTTAAGTACTTTAACTGTGCCGCCATTGGCCATCACTTCTTTACCGCCAGCAATATCTTCAACTTTATAATCCCCCCCTTTAACTAATATATCGGGGAGAATGTTGCTTATAATACGTTGAGGGGTGTCTTCTGAAAAACTCACTACCCAGTCAACAGCGCCTAAACCAGCTAAAACTGCCATTCGTCTGTCGGTAGGGTTAACCGGTCGTCCACTGCCTTTTAATCTTTTTACAGAAGCATCGTCATTAACAGCAACAATCAAACGAGTGCCTAAAGTACCGGCATGGGCTAAATACGAAACATGGCCTGCATGTAAAATATCAAAACAGCCATTGGTCATGACAATATTTTCACCACGAGCTTTTGCTAATTTAACCGCAATTTTTAATTGCTCTTCGCTGACAACACCAAAACCACTTTCTTGCCCTGTCGATATTTCAGCTAATAATTCGGTCTCGCTCACGGTTGATGTCCCCAATTTACCAACAACAATACCGGCAGCAATATTGGCTAAAGCACTCGCTTGGGTATATTCAGCTTTTGCTGCAATAGCCAAAGCAAGTGTCGCAATAACCGTATCACCGGCACCGGTTACATCATAGACCTCACGCGCTCGAGTCGGTAGATGGAATTCGTCATGATCTCGACGGAGCAAGGTCATTCCTTGTTCACTGCGCGTCACTAACATTGCTTCTAAATCAAGGTGCACTAACAGTGCCTGACCTTTAGTGACAATATCATTTTCTGTTTTACATGCGCCAACCACAGCTTCAAATTCGGATAGATTGGGCGTTAGTAATGTTGCACCACGATAGCGTTCAAAGTCGGTACCTTTGGGATCAACTAAAACAGCTTTCCCTTGCTTTTTAGCTATAGCAATTAAATTTTGAACCTCAGATAACGTACCTTTGCTATAATCAGACAACAAGAGTAAGTCATGATTAACCAATTGAGCAGCTACTTTTTCTTCAAGTACTTTTTTATTTACTTCGCTAAGAGACTCTTCAAAATCTAAGCGGATCAACTGCTGATTTCGGCTCATTACACGTAATTTAGTGATCGTGGGAATATTAGCTTGTTGATCAAATTCACAATTAATATTTAATGCTGATAGCTTTTTTTTCAAATGCTGAGCGGCTTCATCATCGCCAGTAATGCCAACAAGAGTCGCTCTTCCACCAATAGAAGCTATGTTTAATGCAACATTTGCCGCACCGCCGGGGCGATGTTCATCTTGATTAATTTTAACAACAGGAACGGGGGCTTCTGGAGATATACGATGTGTTGGACCGTACCAATATCGATCTAACATAATATCACCAACAACCAACACACTTGCTTGCTCAAAAGCGGGAATGTCTACTTTCATCCTATGCCTCTTAACTCTTTATGGATATACAGATATAATGGTTAATATTGTATCACATGAATTTCAATGAGTTGACATCATCCCGTGAGTAAAAATAAAGTTTTACAACCTGATTTTAAAATATCCTTCCTATTACCTAAGTATTGGTTAACTTGGTTTGGGGTAATTGTTCTCTATACCATTTCATGGTTGCCTTATAAATTACAATTAATGCTCGGCAGGATGCTCGGGCGCTTACTGTATAAAATAGGCTCAAGTCGCAAAACGGTTGCGATGAAAAACTTGCAACTATGTTTTCCAGAAATGTCGGCACAAGAACGTACCCGTATTTTAAAGAAAAACTTTGAAAATACCGGCATCGCCTTATTTGAAACCGGCATGGGCTGGTGGTGGCCAGATTGGCGAGTTAGACGAAAAACAAAGATTGTTGGCCTTGAGCACCTAGAAAAAGCCCATCGAGAAGGTAAAGGTGTTTTACTCTTAACCATGCACTACTTAAGTGTAGAAATTAACTGTCGTGGCATGGGTACTGGACACCCTACGGTGGTTTTTTATCGCCCACACAATAATCAACTAATGGAATTTTTTCAGTTTAGAGGTCGTGGCCGCTCCAATAAATACATGTTGGGAAAGCGCGACGTTAAGGGCTTAATGAAGGCACTACGTGATAAGGAAGTTTGTATTTATTTGCCCGATCAAGATTATGGTCGAAATCGCAGTTTATTTGTGCCTTTTTTTGCTGTACCTGACGCTGCAACAACCACGGGTACATTAATTTTTGCTCGCCAGAAAAACGTACAAAGTCACATACTCATACCGACCAGAAATGATGATGGCAGCGGATACACTTTAGAAATAAAGCCAATGATGGAGAATTTCCCTACCGATAATGACGAGGCTGACGTTATTCGCATCAACCAAGAGCTAGAGAAAGCCATTATGTTTAAGCCCGAACAATATATGTGGTTACATCGACGTTTTAAAACAAGACCTAATGAAGATGACCCTTCACTTTACAAATAAGTCATGGTTGAAATCATCAGCATTGTATAAATAACAACTTTTCAGTATGGTAGTATTTATTATAGGTACACCATACTGGAATTTTCCATATGGCCTCATAACTAAGAAAGCCTTATATGAACTTTTGGTTACGCAACATTATTTTTGGCTCAATTCTAATTGCTTTAGCTTTTTTATTATTTGATAACCAAGAAGAGCTATTTTCTTCTTTGTCGGATGATACCCAGGCAACAGCAGAAGTTGCGCCAATTAAACCAGCAGATAAAGCCGTTCTGGCATCAGAGTCATCGACTTCAAAAATAAAAAGTAACAATGCGGCGGCAGATGGTTTATCTCGCTTTTACGCCAACTTACATGGTGACGATGGCAGTTCAGGTCCAAAAATTCGCAATAATATAGTTTACTTGCAAGAGCCAACGGGTGACATTGTCAAACTGCTAGAAGCTCGGCGCATGGTCACACGTCCCTTACGAAAAAATTGGCGTGGCACCAATGAAAACCACCCATTTCGCTTAGGTGAAACACTCTTTCAAAAACTTTCAGAATATGCAAATAGTGAGGGTTTAGAAGTTATTTGGTGGTTAAATAGAGATTTTTTGGTCAAAGACCCTTTTCGTATTAATAAAGAAATCATCAAAACAGCTTACCAAGTTGGTAAAGCGGTTGAAGGACACTTTCGCGAAGGTATTAAGGTCTATTTTTGTCATCAACAACGAGCCATTGTACTGATTGATTTGGATATACCCTACCTAGATGAAGAGTGTATTTTATTACCGCAAAAGTCTCAAAGACGCTAAATAATAACGTTTTTGTAGTTATCAGACATTTCTATAAAGATTTTTCATACAGTGACAGGCAAATAGCAGCAACGTTTTCAGCTATTACTTCAAAGTCCACCTTAGTCAATAACTGCTGCTGATTTTTTAAGGTCGCGTGGTGACCAAAATCACGTAACGTGCAATAACTAGTCGTTAGCTGCTTTTGTTGCTCTGAACTTATTACTCCGCAGTGCTGTAGCCCTTTAAGTAAATGCAAGTTATCGGAATATTTGCAAAGCTCTGGGTGCTTTGCACTTTCGCTAAGTACAAGGAATTGGACTAAAAATTCGATATCAACTAACCCACCCTCGCCTTGCTTGATGTCAGTGTCAGCCGATGTTGATTTATCTAAATGCGCACGCATTTTTGCACGCATTTTTAAAACATCGGCACTAACATTTGCTCGTTCACGGACGCAAGTCAGTATTTCTTGTCTTATGGCTGAAAACTTATTAGCTAATTCAAGGTTACCAAATACAGTACGAGCTCTGACTAACGCTTGATGTTCCCATGTCCATGCTTCTTCTCGCTGATATTGTGCGAAAGTATCAACATGAACGACCAACAAACCAGAGTTACCAGAAGGACGTAGACGCATATCTAATTCATATAAAATACCACTGGCCATACGTGTATTAAAAATGTGCATAATACGCTGTGCTAGTTTCATGTAAAATTGCGAAGCGGGGATCTGCTTTAAACCGTTAGTAACCTCATTACTTTGACTATTATGAACAAAAACCAAATCTAAATCGGAACTATAACTTAATTCTATACCGCCCATTTTTCCATAGCCAATCGCAGAAAAGCCTTTATGGTTTTCGCCAACTGTCGACTCTGGCACGCCAAAACGCTGAGCCATTTGTTGCCAAGCTAAATGAATAACTTCTTCAATAATGGCTTCGGCAAGAGCGGTTAAATGATCGCTAACTTTAGTTACTGGTAAGATCCCACAAATATCACCGGTCGCAATTCGCAAGTGTTGTGCTTGCTTAAATTGTCTTAACATGTCCATTTGTGCCTCCTGATCATCTTCAGGTATCCGCAACATTGCTTGTCTTAAGTCAGCAGAATAACTACTCAGCTCTGGCGGATTGTGTAACAATTTAGGATCGATTAATTCATCCAATAATATCGGATACTTGGCAATATGCTCTGCGATCCAGCTACTTTGATGGCACAGTTTAATGAGGTGCTTCAATGCGCCTTCATTTTCAAATAATAATTCAATATAGGCGGTACGCGTTGATATCTTATTAAAAATAATTAAGACCCGCTCTAGCGTAAAGTGACCACTATGCTCTTGCTGTATGTGCCACATTAAAACGGGTACTAATTTATCAAGTACGCCACGCCCTCGATTACCGATACTGCGCTTTTCCATCTCAGCTCTAAATTCAGCGAGCAAACTCCATATTTTTTTAGCATCAACGAAGAAGCTGACCTGTTCGATCCAAGCAACACTCTCCTCATCTGACCATTTACTGTCCCACAATGCTGTCCAATGCTGATCTTTCGCTTGATGATTTGGACTCTCTTCGCCAATAAGTGCACAAAATTCCTGATGAACGCTGTTCATTTTCAACGCTAAAAACTCAAGAAAGTCTGGCCATGTTTGACATTGTTTATGATTAAGTGCCCATAATAAACGCATTTGATCCAAGGTATTATCTGGCAAGGTCTGAGTTTGTTGATCATTTAACGCTTGAATAATATTTTCTACTCGTCGTAAAAAACAATAAGCATCGGTCAGCACGGCTTCATTCTCAGCGGTAATAACTTCTTTCTCGACCAAAATAGGTAACACCGTTAATAAGCGGCGGTGTTGCAATTCTTTTATCCGCCCGCCACGAATAAGCTGAAACACTTGCACTATAAATTCAACTTCTCTAATACCGCCTGCACCCAGTTTTATGTTGTTATTTAATTGTTTACGACGCACTTCTTGGGCGATCATCATTTTCATACGGCGTAAGCTATCGATAACACTAAAATCAATATAGCGACGATAAACAAAAGGTCTGAGTATGGTTGAAAGTTGGTCATGATATTTACCATGACCAATAAGACGCGCTTTGAGCATCGCATAGCGCTCCCAGTCACGCCCTTGCTCTTGATAATAATCTTCCATGGCATTAAAGGTTAAAACAAGCGGACCACTTTCACCAAAAGGACGTAAACGCATATCAACGCGATAAACAAAACCATCGGCCGTTTTTTGATGTAAGGCAGTAATTAATTTTTGTGCCAAACGAATAAAAAATTGCTGATTATCAAGACTACGCCTAGCACCTTGTGTTTCTCCCATTTCTGGGTAGGTAAAAATAAGATCGATATCAGAAGAAAAATTTAATTCACGTCCACCTAGCTTGCCCATCCCATAAACTAACAGTTGTTGAACCTCACCATTTTTGCTGTTGGGTATGCCCCATTTTTCTTGGCAGAGTAATGTTAACCAGTTTAATGCGGCTAAAATAAGCTGGTCAGCGAGTTCGGATAAACGCTCTAACGACAAGGTTAATTCAAGATCAAACAACAAGTCAGCAACGGCAATATTAACCATCTCTTGTAAACGAAACTGCCGTAAGATTTTATGTAATTGCTCTTCACTTTCACAAGGGGCAATCAGCTCAGTAAGCATTTGCTGATAATTGGGACAGTCAGTTTGGTAAACACGTTCACTTGAAAATAAAGACACCACAATGTCAGGGCACTGCAATGCACTGTTTAATATAAAGTCACTTGCCATTAATGCTTGATGAAAATCAGCGAGTTGTTGCTTGGACAAATTAGCGGTTGCTTCGGGGTATTGATGATTAAACAATTGCGTGCTTTTTTGCTGTTGCAGGGAGAGTATATTTGGTAGCTGAGTTGATTTATTCATTTAATGACCCATTTGTTAACTATGCAAAAGACAAGGAAGAAGAATTTCAAATGAAATCACGAATTAATAGACATATTATGTCTATGATGCTATTAATAACGTGTTATATATATTACACATATAGATAGCAAATTCGTACTCAAATAACCTGAGTATATGTTAATAATAGCATTTTTGAGGACACTATGGCAGGAATGCAACACATCAAATACGCTTTTTTAAGCTTGATTATTTTCTTAGTCGGTTGCTCTGATCCCTTCGAAGAAAAAATTAAACAACAAACGCCAATCACTGAGCTTCGTATTCAACAATTAGCTGACGCCTTAACGGATGGTCAGGTACGTAATGCCAGTTTAATTCATCAATATGCTGAAAAACTTCAACAGCAAAAACCTCATCTTACGCAATTAATTAACGAATTTAACAAAGATGCGACGACAAAAGGTCCAATGTATTTGTCGCTACTTGACCGTTTAGCAACCATTAAAAATCAACCAAGTATGTTTGCCAGTAAAGAAGATATCTTCAATGAACTGGTTAACATTTATCTTGCCGCTGACCCAGTACTTTACTCCGACGCATTAAGCGATCCACTCAATGTGCTTGCTGACATGTCTGATGGGGTTTTGCCGCGCGTTAACTCGTTATCAAAAGCACAAAGCAAACAAGCCAATAATGCTCAGGACTTTGGTACCGGAGAACAGTTAATTGGCAATCCAAGTTATGGTAGTTGGACGCAAGGAAGCAATGGTATGTCTTTTTGGGCATGGTATGGCATGTATTCAATGATGGGTGATGTATTTGGTTCTCGCCGCACTTCATATAATGATTGGGGTCGTTCAAGAAACTACAGTTATTATAATGATTACGGCCGAACTCGCTATAGTTCACCAAGCCAATTAAAAAAACAAAATGATTTAGATACCCGTACAAAAAAATCATTTCAAAGCCGCGGTCAAAAATATAACAGTACTTACAGTAAAAGTCGGACGGGGTCATCTAGCCTTTCTAAACAAAGTAGTACGGCACAAACCAGTGCAAAGCGATTTAGTACCAATAGTTCATACGCAAAGAAGTCTAGCTACTCAAAAAGCTCCAGCTTTAGAAACAGCAAAAGCACCACATCTCGCAGCTTTAGACGCGGCAAATAACGAGTAGGATATAGGAATTAACATGAATACATTTTTTGAAATTACTGCCCTAAATCAAGATTTATTAATTTACTTAGTTATTGATATTTCTATTGCGATTGTTTTATTAGGTGCAATGCGTTTTATTTCAGGTTTATCGGCTAAAGTTAACTCTACGCAAGAGTTAGCACAAAAAGATAACTTTGCTTTTGGCATCAGTGTCGCAGGGAGTGTTGCCGCCTTAGGTATTGTTCTTACAGGTGCAATCAGTGGTGAAAATGCGCCAAGCTACTGGATGGAATTTGTTGGCATGTTCGCTTATGGCACATTAGGCTTGATACTGATAAAAATTGGACGTGTTATCCATGATAAATTATCACTGCAACACATCAATAAAACACAAGAAATTCTCAATGAAAATTTAACCATAGGTATTGTTGATGCTGCAGGTGCCATTGCGACGGCTATCATCATTCGCGCGGTTTTACTTTGGGTGCATGGTTTAGACGTTGATACCTTTATTGCCATCATTGCCGGCTTTATTATCTCTCAAGCTATTTTATTATTAGTTACCCGCTTAAAAGAGCGCCAATACGCAAAAAATAATCAAGGTGATTGCTTACAAGAAGCATTTACACGTGGACAAACCGCAATTGCTATACGTTATGCTGGCCAATTAATTAGTACCGCTTTAGCCGTTACCGCAGCGAGTCACTTTCTTACGTACTCACCTGAAACTTTATTTTACAATTTAATCTCTTGGTTTGTATTTGCGGTCGTGATGACTCTATTAGTCGCAATATTAACAGCCATTGCCAAACGTATTGTACTGTGGGGAATTAATTTAGTTGAAGAAGTTGATCAACAACAAAATATAGGCGTTGCTTGTGTTGAAATGGCAACGAGTATTTCAATTGCCCTCATTTTAACCGCATTGATGTCATAACCTTCCCCTCTTTTACCAAAAAAGCTTTAAGGGCATAAGCACTTAAAGCTTTTTTATCTTCAGGAAGAACAGTATTACCCATTGACCTTATTTGATGGTGCTAGGTACTTTATAACTATGAATAAAAAACAATTATTTTGGAACGATACACTGCTTATTTTAACCATGGCCGTTTTAGCTGGTTGTGGTTTAATCTATGAATACCTTTTATCCCATTATGCTGGTCGTGTCTTAGGCGCGATGGAAAGTACTATTTATGCCATGATAGGCTTGATGATTGTCGCTATGGGTTTAGGTGCTTTTGCCGCACGCAAGATCACTTGTGCATTCAAAGGTTTTGTTTGGTTAGAGCTTACCATCGCGTTTTTAGGTTGCAGCTCAATTTTAATTATTGGTGGCTTAATAGCACTCACTCAAACGTTTCCACAGGTATTAGCAGACACCTTTAATTTGCCACCCGACTCTATGCCCCAGGGTGGATTTTTAAAACAACTATCGCAGCTCGCTTTTAATAGTCCCTATTTTTTTGGTTTCATCTTAGGTTTTTTCATTGGTATGGAAATTCCCCTTATCGCACGTATTAGAGAATCAATTCACCAAAAACATTTAAAAAATAACCTAGGCACTATTTATGGCGCCGATTATGTTGGCGCGGGTATTGGTGCTGCAATTTGGGTTATTTTTTTATTATCCATTGATATCAGTAAAGCCAGTGCGTTAACTGCTGCCTTAAACTTAATTGTCGGTGGTATTTTTATCTTTCATTTTTGGGATAAACTCACCTGGCGAAAAACCTTAGTTTCACTTCATATTTTATTATTGATCGCCATTGGTGTTATTTATCAGTCTGGTAATAGCTGGTTAAATCAAATGAGTAACTTGCTCTATTTAGATAAAGTTGTTTATACCGATAAGACCCGCTATCAACAACTCAACTTTACCCAACGACATATGGGAGCAGAGCAGCCAAGTGTGATTAATTTTTATCTTAATGGCCGTTTACAATTTTCGTCTGCTGATGAGTTTATTTATCACAGTTATTTAGTCAGTCCTGTTATGGCTGGTTCTGCTAGACATGACAATATATTAATCATTGGCGGTGGTGATGGATTAGCATTACGTGATGTCTTGCAGTGGTCGCCCAAAAAAGTCACCTTAATTGATTTAGACGCCGAATTAATGCAAATATTTTTGGATCCTACCGAAAAGTTATCACCATCGTTGGCGGCTCAGCTTAATCAGTTAACGCAGAAAAGTTTACAAGACCCTAGGGTAAAAATTATTAATGAAGATGCCTTTTTAGCGATTGATAACTTGTTAAAACAACAACAAACCTTTGATAGCATCATTGTTGACCTACCTGATCCTAGCCACCCTGATTTAAATAAACTTTATTCTGTTAATTTTTATGCGCGCTTACATCAGTTGCTCGCGGGTGACGGCTTAATTGGCATACAATCGGCAAGTCCATATCATGCCAAAGATGCTTTTATTGCGATTGGAAAAACAGTAAAAGCGGCTAAATTCGCTCACGTTCAGCAATATCACGATAATGTGCCAAGCTTTGGCGAATGGGGTTGGACGATAGCGTCAAAACGTGGTGCTAGCCCCCTTAACCGTTTACAGTCTTTAGAAAAATTACCAATTGAACATCATTGGCTAACACTACCTATGGTGATTAATTCATTCGAGTTTTCGAAAAGCTTTTATAAGAACCAAGCAGATGTTCCTATTAACTATTTAGGTAGCCATAATATTTATCAATTACATCAAAAAGCATGGCGCGATCAACAAGGTTTGAACAATGCTTATTTACAAGAATGACAAATAAATAACAAATAATGCAAATCGGCTCTTGACATATTATGTCAAAGTGCTAAATTTACCTCAACGACATAATATGTCTGAGAGATATTTACTTTTAGATTTATTAACGAAAAATACAGACTAAGGAATCACATGAACATTCATAAAATTGCTGATCACTTAAATAGCTTAGCGGACAATTCTGAAACCGGGATGGTATTTGATTGTCAGCCTATTTCAGGCGAAGTGGACGTTTTACAAATTACTGTTATCGACCGTGAAGAATTACCAATTTTTGTTTCTGTAACCGATGATCAAATACTATGTATCACCTACTTATGGGGCGTAGAAGAAGTAAAACCTGAATACCTTCAAGACATGCACGTAAGCATGTTAGAAATGAATATTCCGATGCCTTTATCATCATTTTCAAAAATTGGTGATAAATACGTAATTTTTGGTGCCCTATCTATTAATTCGTCTTTTCATGATATTGAACACGAATTAGGCGTTTTAAGTAATAACGCGATGGAAATTATAGATGATATGGGCGAGTACCTAATTTAATTAACCACCCTAAGGAAAAAACTATGAGTATTTTTAAAAAGATAATGACCGCAATTCGAGGTGGCGCTTCAGAAGTTGGAGAATCAATTGTTGATTCAAACGCTACCCGTATTTTTGAACAAGAGATTCGTGATTCAGAAAATCACTTAACTAAAGCTAAACGTGACCTTACTGGTGTTATGGCTCAACAAATGTCATCAAGCCGTGAAGTTGACCGTTTAAAGCGCGAAGTCACTGAGCACGAAGGCTATGCAGTACAAGCCCTTGAAAAAGGTGATGAAACGTTAGCATTAGCTGTTGCTGAAAAAATTTCTAACTTGGAAAATGATCTAGCATCTCAACAACAAGCACTTGATAGTTTTTCAGGTAGTGCTAATCGTTTAAAAGAACTAGTGAAGAAAAGTGAGCGCCAAGTAGGTGAATATAAGCGTCAACTTTCTATGGTTAAAACGACAGAAAGTGTTCAAAAAGCAACATCGGCAATCACAGATAACTTTTCATCAAGTAATTCTAAGCTGTTAAATGCTAAAGATTCTTTAGAACGCATTAAAGCTAAACAGCAGAAATTTGATGATCAAATGAAAGCGGCAGAAGTGTTAGAATCTGAAAACTCAGATAATTCATTAGCTGCTCAACTTAAGCAAGCCGGTATTGGTGGCACAGATAATAGTGCGAATTCAGTATTAGACCGTTTAAAAGCTAAACAAAAGTAACACACATGCTCGTTAGCCATGATTGACTAACGAATACCGTTTTAACCGCCTAGCTGTTTTCCTCCCAACAACTAGGCGGATTTTTGGGATCTGAATATGAGTTTTCTAAAGCGACTATTTAAAAAGAAAGAAGACGAACGCCAAGTTAACTCAGCTGAAGAGTTAAAGATTAAAGATATTATTGTGCTGACCGACAGTTTCGCCTTACCTGAGTCCTTACGTAAACAACAGTTTCAAGTATCAGCCATTAACTGCTACGAATTTGAAAGTAACACACAAACTGAATGGGTTTTACAAGGTGCGAACAACCTTGAGCTTTACTTAACCATCGAAAGTGATGATAAAACTTACCTTAAATTTGCTCTTAAAATTCAGCACCAAGATATCGAATCACTGTTCGATTTAGATGAGTTTGCCACAGTATTTGATGAACCTGGTGAAGCCTTTCTAGAGAGAAAGTCAGATTCTTTATTAACATCAGGCTGGAGTAGTCCACAATACCAGCAACAAGTTTTTGCAAAAGTAGGTTATTTTCACCGCAGAGATAATCGTAGTGAAAGTTTAAGCGCCTATGAAGGAAATGAAGCAGGCGAGCAATTTGAACTTTATAGCTTACTTGATGAAGAGCAATCGCGCGGTATTGATATTGAAGTATGGCAAGATGGTGATACCGACTTATTTATTACGTTATACCGTCCAACTTCTGATATTATCGATATTTTCCCGGGGAGCTAATTTGTGAGCAGAAAATTACCTGAAAAATGGCAATCTTCAATTCAAGCAGTCAAGGCGGTGCAAGTTGCTTTTGATATGGATGAAAAAATTCAATTAGCAATTCGTACTCAAGCATTACATGCAGGTCTGAGTCCATCAGACCAAATTCGTGATATTCTTGGCCTACCAACGAATAAAAGACCTAAACGACCTCGTTTAACCGTAAGTTTAGGACAAGATGATTACCAAATATTAGCCTTAAAATACGGCCTTTCTCCTGAACAACAACTTGAAATAAAGCGTAAATTAATGGATGATTTAATTCTACATGTTACGCAAAACAATAATAGTTAACTGCAAAAATGAAATTATAAACATTATGATGATGCGCCATAGACTTAAACATTACACTATCGATGAATTTGGTATTAAGAATTATAAATCTCGATATATATTAATCTTAACAATATTGACACTCTATTTGATTATGGCTGGAGCAGCGAAACTGTTACTGCATTTCGAATTACCCGCACCTACGGCCAATATAAAAACATATAATGATGCTTTCTGGGCGCTACAAGTGAGCTCTAGTACCATAGGTTATGGTGATTACTACCCTGTAACTACAGGTGGCAGGGTCGTTGTTATGTGTATGTTCTATATTGGTGTTGGATTAATGAGTTTTATTGGCGCGCAGTTTATTAATCGTTTTTTTGGATTTTCTAACACAGACGTTAAAAATAGAGAGTTGCGCCGACAAAATAAAGAAATACTTGATCATAATAAGCAACTCGAAGTGAAAATTAATTTATTAGCCAATAAAATTGAAGAAGTTATTCACAAATCAACCAAGTAAATATTAATAAATAATGTGTAATAAATTTATTATATTATGCCATACTTGTCTTTTAAATATAATAAAAGGGAAAACACTATGTTAATTAAAACTATTGCTCTAGCAGCACTTATCATGACAGCAACAGGCTGTGCTAACACTGACGCTTTAGAAGCAAGTGTAAGTAGCCTAAACCAAAAGGTTGATACACTAACTAATAAAGTTAATGCCTTAACGGATGAAGTTGCCGATGTAAAAAGTCAGCAAACAATGAATACAGAAACAATAGAAGGTGTTAAAACATCTGTTGCTAATGCTAATGAACGCATGGATAACATTGCTTCTAGCTACAAAAAATAACGGTTAGACCATAGGTCTATTAAATAAAACACGAGATTGATTATATCAGCCTCGTGTTTTTTTATGCCTGCTATTTTCGTATCAACAAACTATGACTATTGGCGTGCAATGATGGACAAATGCCTTGAAGGACAGGCTGTCTAAGAAGTACCATTATCGACTCTTACATCGACATAAAGGAGTATCAAGACCATCTGACTATATGAATGCCTAGAAATGGCCATACCGTTGTGAACATCGTCGTTCCTTGCCATCTCGGTCACTGCTCCTGCGTTACTCTAATTTTTGCATCCATGCAGTCACAGCATCACGACATACCGTAGACGTGCAGAGATACACTAATGCCTAAAAAGACAGGATGTATGAGAAAGACCATCCTGAACATAAAAAGCCAGTTACTTTTCAGTAACCGGCTTTCATTTTCTGTTGATTAATACCAACATATACTAGTACTTAGCTAGCTACTTTTTCTTTCACCCAAAAGCTTGAGATAAAGGAAATTAAACCAATTAAGAAAAACACGCCGGCAATTTCACGTAGCCAATAAAATATTGAAAGTTTATCTTGAGTTACCATAAAACTTAACGCTTCACCACTTTCTGGTATACGCTGTAACCACACTTGTAATACACCAGCACCTGTTAAGAATAATGTGATGAAAACCATAGCAACAGTCATCAACCAAAATCCCCACATTTCACGTACTTGGGCACGATTACAATTAGCTTCACCGATACCACGTAACTTAGGCATAGCATATGAAATAATTGTCATTACGATCATCGCATAAGCACCATAAAAAGCCATGTGACCATGAGCAGCAGTAATTTGTGAACCATGGGTATAGTAGTTTACTGGTGCTAATGTATGTAAGAAGCCCCAAACACCTGCACCTAAGAATGCCATTACTGACGTGCCTAATGCCCAGAGTGTCGCAGCCTTATTAGGGTGCTCACGGCGACGGCGATTAACCATGTTAAAGGCATACAATACCATCGCAAAGAATGGTAAAGGTTCTATTGCTGAGAATACAGAGCCCACCCACTGCCAATATTCTGGAGTAGTTAACCAGTAGAAATGATGACCTGTACCTAAAATACCTGAGATTAACGCCATTGCAATAATGACATACAACCATTTTTCAATAACTTCTCGGTCAACACCTGTTATTTTGATCAACACATAAGCTAAAATTGCGCCCATGATTAATTCCCATACACCTTCTACCCATAAATGAACAACAAACCACCAAAAGTACTTATCAAGTGCTAAGTTAGTTGGATTATAGAATGCGAATAAGAAGAATACGGCTAAACCAATTAAACCTGTCATCAACACCATGTTAATAGCTGTTTTACGGCCTTTTAAAATAGTCATACCTAAGTTAAACAAAAAGCCTAAACAAACAATAACAATACCAATTTTTGTGATAGTAGGCTGTTCAAGGAACTCACGTCCCATCGTTGGCCATAATTCATTTAACGTATAGTGAGCTAAAGTTGAATAAGGGACTAATAGGTATCCTAAGATAGTTGCAACACCTGCGGCGGCAAATATCCAGAACAAGATAATAGCTAATTTAGGACTATAAAGTTCAGTTTCAGATTCTTCTGGAACCATATAATAAGCAGCGCCCATAAACCCAAATAATAGCCAGACTATTAGTAGATTGGTATGCACCATACGTGCTACGTTAAAAGGAATTGCGCCAGCAAGAAAGTCACCAACAACATATTGTAACCCCATAACTAAGCCAAATAGAATTTGGCCAACAAAGAGTATTAATGCAAAAATGAAATAAGGTTTTGCGACCGCTTGAGATTGATATTTTAAAGTGTTCATCGCATTATCCTTCAATATTCGGTGGCCAGTCATTAGTATCTAACTCTGACGTCCACTTCAAAAATTCTGCTAAGTCATCAATTTCTTTATCGCTAAGATGAAAGTTTGGCATTTGACGACGGCCAGGGATATTTAACGGCTGAGCTTTCATCCAACCATTTAAAAAGGCTTTAAAGCCCGCTTCACCGCCACGGCGTTTATAAACATTACCGAGTTCAGGTGCAAAATAAGCCCCCTCACCTATTAATGAATGGCAACCGATACAGTTATTCTCTTCCCAAAGTTCTTTACCGTGAGCAACAGCTTCGGTAATATTTTCACGGTGATCCCTTTCAGGCATCACTTTGGTGGTGTGGTAGGTCAAAGCTAGAAATATTAAGAAGAAGAATACGCTTCCTCCATAATAAATATTCCGAGCCATGCCTTTAGTAAAACGCTCTGACATGGTGTTTTCCTTAGTAAAAACGATAATAAAGCTTGAGGATAATAAACCGCTCTTAAATAAGGAGACTTGATTTCTATCAAGTTTTAAAGAATGTGTAATAATTTGTGACTAAAAAAAAGGTAAGTATGCGTTATATCAAAAAAGTGGAAGTTTTTTCGCCATTGCCCTAGAAACATTTAGCATTCCCAGCAAAACAAAAGCGGCATGCATAGTAACAAAGTAAATGATCATCACCATTAAAGACACTTCAAAAGCATCAGTTGTTAGTAAGACAACAAGCGGAATTACGATAATAAAAAAGCCGGCTAAAATAGACAATTGAATGGAGCGGTATAGATGAATACATTGCCAGCCTTTCTGGTGCTTTTTTTTAATAAATAACCATATTAAAATTAAAAAAGACAGGCCAGGTATAAGTAATAAATTCATCAAAAATAACGATTGATAAATAATAGCATCTCGGCCATCTTTGGCTGAATGGTGTTGGTTCGATGACTGCTCAACTGAATTTTTCATATAAACCTCTCTTAACTAAAAGTAACACTATTGTTTAGGTCAATGATTAATCTGAATAGACCGCCCAACGCCTTAAACATCACTACAAAAGATAAATTACACAAATAACAGCAGGAATTATAAATACATAGCCAAGTAATAATATCCGCCACATTTTAGGCGCTGTGCGAAGTTCCATGAAAACATCGGTAATTTGCTGCCCTTTAAGGAAAACAATTAATAATACAAAAGCAATTAAGTACTCTGGGGATTTTATAACCTGTCCGATATAAACTGAACTAAAGGTCAATATAATTAAAAGTAGCCAACTTATAATTGTTTGTTTCAAAGTGATCATAGTGTCATTACCGCCTCTTTAAATAACATAGATAAGTGGAAACAAAATAATCCATAACATATCAACCATATGCCAATAACTTGCACCCGATTCAAAGCCAGAGACGTCCTCTTGATAAGCACCTTTCTTAGCATTTACGCCAATAATAAGCAGAATAACCATACCTAAAAGTACATGCATAAAATGGAAGAAGGTAATAAGAAAATACAAAGTAAAAAAAGTATTTGTCTCTATATCAATGCCTATATTGAAGAGAAACTGATATTCCCAAATTTTTACTGCTAAATAAATACAGGCAATAACTTGTGAAATGACGAGTAAGTTAATTGATTGTTTAACTTGATGAAGATGAATAGCTCGAACAGATAAAGCAACAAATAAGCTGCTGGTGATTAAGGCAATCGTATTAATTAAACCCGCAATCGGGTGAAGCTTAGCTTTACTCGCAATGAACATATCACTATGTAATTGCTCAGTAATAGCAAAGCCAATAAAAAATATAGCAAAGACAGTAAGTTCAGCAAGAATAAAAAACCACATGGCTAAATCACCCGGCAGTCTTTTATTAACCATATTGTCAGCTACTTTAACCTCGCGAAGTTCTAAAGTTTTTGAAGTAATAACGCTGTTACTCATCAAAGTAAATTCTAGCAACATCCATTAAAGCATTAACCGTATCAATATCATCTGATAATGGTTCGGCTAAACAACAACGACAAACTTCGATAGGATTCATACCACTTGAAACCATTTTCGCTGCATAGATTAACAAACGTGTTGAAGCAACTTCATCGAGATCGTTTTTTTCTAAACGACGTAAAGCTTGGGCAAGTTCAACTAATTTAAAAGCTAAATGGGGATCAACCCCTGCTTCTTTAATTAAAATTTCTTGTTCTAATTCCGCAGTAGGGTATTCAAAGCGCAGTGCCACAAAACGCTGACGTGTACTTGGCTTCATACCTTTCAATAGATTTTGGTATCCGGGATTATAAGAAACAACCAGCATAAAACCGGGGGCGGCTTCTATTAACTCACCGGTGCGTTCAAGGGGTAATACGCGACGGTCATCAGCTAATGGATGCAATACAACGGTTGTGTCTTTGCGTGCTTCAACGACTTCATCTAAATAACAAATGCCGCCTTCACGAACAGCCTTTGTTAACGGACCATCTTGCCAATAGGTGCCGTTGGGACCAATTAAATGGCGACCTACTAAATCAGCAGCGGTTAAGTCATCGTGACAAGAAACAGTATAAAGGGGTTTATTGAGTTTTTCTGCCATATGGGCAATGAAACGCGTTTTACCACAACCTGTTGGCCCTTTAATTAATACGGGTAATTGATGGTGATAGGCATATTCAAATAAGGAGACTTCATTCTTTTGTTCTTTATAATATAAAGAATCGTCAGTTTTGGTCGAAGGTTTAAGATTAACGGTGTTCATAAAAACTCAAAGGCGTAATTTAACTTAACGTTAAAATACGCCCTAAATGAGTTAGCTGCAAATTTGAATGGACCTTAGTTGATTCCGATCAATTGAGCATGAAAATAGCGATTAATTAGCCAAAAATTGCGCGCATTAAACCGATAGCTTGTTCAACACTTTTACCATTTTTAACCTGAATAATAATTGAGTCACGTTTACCCTGCAAGTACGCTGGAAGATCTTCTGAGGTAAGCGCTTTGTCCACTAATATTTCAGCTGACTCTTTACTACGTTTTTTAGGCGTCGCCTTTGACTTCGACTTCGCTTTATTAAGCATTTTTTCACGTAACTTAATGTAGTTTGAATTTGGTGCTAAGTCAGCATCAGCAAATAAAAACAAATCAATTAATACCGCACGATTTTTCCAAAGAATAAGTTCACGATTCTCTTTGTTGCCAGTAGCTTCATCTTGAGCGCTTTCTTCGCCCTCATTTGCATCACTGTTTGCTTCAGCTATCTCTGGTTGTGCTTGATGCCACCATGCAAAAGTACGCATAGTACCAATCATGTCATGCCAGTAAGATGAAAAATCTGTGTTTTTTAGTTTAGCAATCGATAAGCCTTGGCAAAGAATATCAATTTTATTGTTATTTAATGCAATAAATTGATCCGGTCTGCGCATCGCTAATAGACGTGTAGCTACCGCTAAAGGCGCTTTTTCGCCTTGGGCTTTTGTTTGCGTATATTCTTTAAAAATTTGTTGGAAGTCGTTAACAAAACTTTGGTAGTTTGCATGACTTACTTCTCCAGTTAAAGGAATGTGCGCTAATGCTGCATCAAACTTTTCTGGCGACTGCTCAAGCAAGGTATGAAAAACTTTTGCACCTTTAGTGCCCGCAAACCATTCAACATCAAAATTATAAATGCTGTAGTCATGCTGAGTTGTGTGCTTACCAGAAAAAGCTAAACGGTCTTCAACAATTAAGTCTGCTAAAGGTTGTTGGCGAATTTCGTCAAGATAATTCAATAAACGTAAACGTTCATCTAAAGCATGAATCGTGCTTTGTTGTTCAATAAAACTGGCAAATATTGGCCAAGGAGCAATTCTAGCCATTTTAAACTGACTAAGCGTAAAGCCAGCTTCAAGAATATCTTGTAGCTTCTTAAGCGGTAAAAGTTGCTCATCTTCTAAAAGATCCTTATTAAGTTCTTCACGACATAGTCGGGCCAACTCGCCACACCAGCCCAGAAAATCATCTGGACGATGTGTCACTTTAACCGCCATTAAATTTAGGCTCAATGGCGTGACATATTTAAGGGCATTTTGATAAACCTGATTTTCAGCATCAGACAAGGGCATATTAACAGGTGAAGATAACAACTTTCTCATGAAACTATATAAACTCCGTATAAGGAATTATCACTAATAATACGGTTAAGCATAGATTAGAAATAATATAAAAAAAGCGTGAAAAATCCACGTTTTTATTAGGTATTGCAATTAAGTATATCGATTATAGCAAATGAGGAGTGTTTTGTTGATTTAATCTGCGAAAAAAAACGCTAGCCAACTTTAATCTTTATGCATCTACACCGCCCAACTTATAATTAGCATCGATAAAGCATAGCGTGTAGTTAAACGGAACGATAAAAGTGACGTGTAATGATTAGTTTTCAACAGCACTTTATTATAAGTTATTATTCTGTTAATTTAAGTACAGAGCTCTTCGTAGTTAAGTTATCCCGTGGCAAGACGAGATAAATATACCCGAATGTTAAGGATGACAAATGCATCGCATAAAAATAATTTTACTTTTGATATTATCTTTTGTTTTTCAGCCTGTTCAACTACATCTATAGATGGCTCAAAATCTGATATTAAACAACACATCAATATTCCTATTAATTACAATTTATTTGAACAAACAAAAATAGCGCCATTAAATGAGCAAGAGCTGTTTTACCTAACGCAAGACCAACAGAAAAAAGTAAAAATAGATTTTGAGAAAAAAGTAGCTACGGGCTATGAACCTCACCAAGCACTCTATCAGATACTTAACGAGAACATGGCCAATTTTACCTATTATGGTGAAACATATAATGCCACTACCGTAATGCGTCTTAATAAAGGTAACTGTATGAGTTTGGCCATTTTAACAACTGCTTATGCTAAGCTTTTGGGGTTGTATTTCTCATATCGTAATGTGTATACCTTACCGATTTTTTCTAAAAAAGAAGATGTTATTTTGTCATCTTCGCATGTACAAACAGTAATTTATGATCCTTCTTTTGTTGCTGATGATAACTTTTTCTATTTTTCTCCCTCCGGTATAACCATTGATTACTTCCCAAATAAAAATAATCGTAGAGGAGGAACGTTTTCTTATAATACCTTTGTAGCTATGTATTATAAGAATATAGCTGCTGACGCTTTAGCTGATAAAAATTTAGCGAAATCCTTTATGTATGCTAGTACCACCTATAAATATGACACTAAAAATATCGAAACAATTAATTTATTAGCCGTTATTCATCGTAGGGCTGGCGATGTAAAAACGGCAGAAGCAATCTACAAAATAGGTATAGATAGAGGAAAACCAAACATAGCACTATTAAGTAATTATATTATGCTACTTAAGTCTCAACAGCGAATGGAAGAAGTGAGTTTTCTGCAAAGTAAGATGGAAGAATTAGACGACCCTAGCCCCTATAAATCGTTAACTCAGGCTTATGTCGCAACACAAAACAATGATATTAAACAAGCAGAAAGACACTTTAAAAAAGCATTGAAGAAAGCGCCCTATTTAAACCAAGCCTATATGGAACTATACCGTATTTACATAAAGCAACAAAAAATGGAGATGGCCCAAGCTATGTTAGTTAAAGCACTGGAGTGGACCTATGAGCTTGATGAAAAAAAGCTCTATAATATTAACCAAAGCATTGCTAGAAATATCTAAACGGTAATATTGGTAAATATCGAGTGTAGTTGATAATTTATCGTATCAACCTTTAGGAAGCGATATGACAGCTTCAACTCCTGCGACATTTTCTCTGTTTTTTAAGGATAAAAGTCCATCATGATTAAATAATATTTGTTTGCATAACGTTAAGCCAATACCACTGCCTTGTGGTTTTGTCGTATAGAAAGGGACAAATAAGTTATTTTTGTTAGCTATCCCGCTACCTGAATCACAGACGTGAATGTGAAAATATTTATCATCCTCATGACAAAACACTTCAATTATTTTATCTGTGCTACGAGTTATCTGCATGGCTTCTTTGGCGTTTTTAAAGACATTTATAAAGACTTGCTCAAGCTGAGCTTTATCTGCGTAAATATTTACCTGCTCTAAATCAATAGAATTATCTGGAAATAGAATACGACAATCATTAAAGAGCGCAATACAATGGCTAATAAAGCCTTGCAAGGCAAATCTACTTTTATTGGGTTCAGGCAAGTGAGAAAGCTGACTATAGCTGGCAATAAAGGAACTAAGCGAACTTGCTCGTTCGTTAATAATATCAACCCCTGTTAATAAAGACTCGCGATTTAAGGCTTTCTGCCCATCTTGTAATTTAGAACTTATCGATTGGCTAATACTAGAGATAGGTGTTAACGAATTGTTCATTTCATGACTTAAAACACGCAATAAACTTTGCCAAGATTTTCGTTCTTTTTCTAATAATAATCGTTGTGCTGAGGTGATTAAAAAGAGTTGATGTTGCTTGCCTTCACTTAAAAAGTATTCTTTAAAAAGGAAGTGTTCACCACTAAGCTGGGGGTGTTCAAAATCAATAATTCCGCTTTGTGCTTCACTAATAACTTTCCCTATCACTAGGCTTGTCAGCAATAAATGAGCGTGTTGAGACATATCTATTTGTAATAATTTTTGGGCCGAATCATTTGCCAATACAATCCGACCTTGTTCATCAACCGCTAAAACCATTGCATCCATTTGTTGCATTATTCGCTCAAGTAACTGCCGACTCTCTTTCGCTTCAATTTTACTTAATGCCAGTGTGTCTGCGAGGTTATTAACGAGAGTGAGTAGTTCTTGAAAAGCCTTATTTTCTTGCTCTCGGCCACGTAAACTATAATCGCCATCAATCATTGATTCCAAAATATTGGCCAAGGTTCTTATTTGTTGCTGAGAACGTTGCTCAGAAATGACAACAATAAAAACAGCAATTAACGCCAAAATAATAAGTATAAAAGCAATTAAATAAGCAGACACATTGGCTATATAAAGTGCTACGGTCGTTATAAGCAAACAAGGCAAGCACAAAAACAGAGCTAGCAAGCTATGATCATTTTTTTGTTTTCGTTGTTGATTAGTCAAGGCCGTGTTTACTCATACGACGATAAAATCCACTGCGACTTAACCCTAAAGATTTGGCCGTTTCTGTGGCGTTACCTCGATGATGTTTCAAACGGCTGATCATTGATATTTTTTCTATTTCATTTAAAGATAATGACGAATAATTAGTGAGTTTATCACCTCTATTCTCATCAAGTTCACTTGCTGAAGGATGAATATCCTCAAGTAATAAATCTCGTCCACCTATCACCGATTTTTTACAGGTAAAAAGTAGTTTTTCCATAAGATGGCTTAGCTCACGAATATTACCCGGCCAAGTATGCTGTTGTAACTTTTTAACAGCATCCGATGATAACTCAGGGGCGACAATATTATATTTAGCACTAAAGCGTTGTAAAAAATAATGGGCTAAAGGCTCAATATCTTCAATTCGTTCGTGCAATGAAGGTATACGTAGTTGAATGGTATTTAAACGGTAAAATAAATCTTGTCTAAATTGCTGTTCACTAATAGCTTTTGCCAAATCACAGTTGGTGGCTGAAATAATACGTACATCCGCGCTCAGTGATTTACTACTTCCGACTACTTCAAATTTTTTTTCCTCTAATACTCTTAATAACTTAGCTTGTTGAGCCATTGGGATATTGGCAAGTTCATCCAGAAATAACGTGCCTTGCTCTGCCATTTCAAAACGGCCAACCCTGTTTTCTTTAGCGTCTGTAAATGCCCCTTTTAAATGACCAAACATTTCGCTTTCAAATAAGCTTTCTGGAATAGCGCCCATATTTACTGGAACGAAAGAATTTTCAGCTCGCGATGACTGTTGATGCACATAAGAAGCAAGCATACTTTTCCCCGTGCCATTGTCACCGGTAAGTAAGATACTCATATCACTTTTTGCGAGTTCTTCTAACGATGACAACAATGTTTTCATTACGGGTGATTGCGCAATAATGCCATTATTTTTAGGAAACGATTGTGAGCGGAGTAGTTTATTTTCTTGATTGAGTCGGTTGAGCTTTTTATCGATACTGGCTAATTTCAATTGCGTATTAATAGCGCTTAGCATACGTTCATTGTTCCACGGTTTCTGGATGAAATCTTTTGCGCCGGCCCGCATAGCATCAACTGCAATATCAATAGTTGCCCAGCCGGTCATAACAATAATAGGCAGAGTTTCGTCAAACTGTTGAATAGCCTCAACTAACTGTAACCCTTCACCACCAGAAGTGGTGTCTTGTTGAAAATTCATGTCAATTAAAACGAGATCTACACTTTCACGCTTTAAATTTTCCAAAACAGCTTCTGGCGTGGTCATCGCTAAAATATCAAAATTCTCTTCTGATAACATATATTTTAAGCTGGCAATAATATTGAGGTCATCATCAGCAATTAAGATTTTATTATTTTTCACAGTATTATAGTTACACCATTAATTAATATTAGTCTATCGCCCTAACATTAAGGGCGATAGCTTTTCTTCCTTCGTCTTATTCGTAACGAAGAGCTGAGCTTGGTTCCATTTTAACTGCTCTGGTCGTTGGTGCATATATCGCTAACATTACAATAGCAGACAATCCGATAACTACCGTTACTGCAAGAACCACATATAAATACGTTGGAAATATACCTTCCGACATTTTATTAAAACCAAAGGCAATTAATACAAAAATGATTAAGGCTAAACCTAATCCTTTAATTAATTGTTTCGCACCTTGTTTCATAAACATATTCACAATACTTTTATCGGTAGCACCCACTGCGCGTCTAATACCAACTTCATGAGTACGTTGTGCCACCGAATTAGCGGTTAAACCATAAATGCCAACCAGTGCTAACATTAGGGCAAAGAAGCCTGTACCAAAAGTGATATTAGACGTTAATTGCATTACATCACTCATCATACCTCTATTTTTCTCTGCCGGTTCAACCGCATAAAAGAGATCAATATTTCGATCTATTTTATACAAGGCTTGATAAAATATTTCTTCACTATTAATTAATTCACCTTCTATTAGGTAAAAAAAGTTTTGAAAAGCCGTCATAAATTGTAACCCTGAAGTATAAACTTCATCAGCGCTATCAAGCTTACCGAGCATGGTTTTAGGATTCATGCGATTTGTTACAACGCCTACTATAAATAGTTTTTCGTTTTTTTCATCGATCTTAAGTTGAAAGCTTTTACCAATGACAGATTCTCCTGGCCAGTATCGACTCGCCATTGATTGACTAATCAAAGCGACTTTACGATTACCTTCTTTGTCTTGATGATTTAAGAAGCGCCCATCAACCAAGTTAACACCAATAGTATCTGTTTTCCCTATCACACTTAGCGTATCAACAGATGGCTTACTTTTTTCATCGGTGTAATCAATTCCCTCAAGTGTTAGGGGAAAATTTCCAAGCCAGTTGTTCATAACGACACCCGCAACGCGAGGGTGACTTTTGATGTCTGTCATTAGGTTTTGATAAAAAGCAATTTGCTGCTGTGGTTCTGCATACTTATTTTCAGGTAGGCTGAGCCTAGCTCTCATCACATTAGTGTAATCATCTCCCGTTTCTAAATTAACCAGTTTATTGGATATATACCCTGACATCGAGCCAATAAGCATTAATATCGCGACAAGAAATACTTGAGTCGTCACTAAGAATCTTGATAAACGCCCTGCTTTTTTACCTTGTGCGCCTCGAGTTCCATCACGTAATGTTGTATTAATGTCTTGATTGGCAGAGCGCCAAGCGGGTAAAAATGAGGATAAAAAAATTGTCACTATAGTAAAGGCGGCCGCCATTAATAGTGTTTCTTTGTCCATACCCCAACGCCACCAAAATACTAACGTTTTGGAGTTCCATGAATGCAATATAATATCGGTGTAATGTAAAGCTGCACCTACAAGTAAAACCGACAAAACGCCACCTAATAAGGTAATAATAACGCCTTCCCACATTAACTGACTAACTAAACGAGTGTTTGATGCGCCTAATGCTGCTCGTATCGCGGTTTCTTTTTGACGTTCTATAGCCCGAGCAAGTAAAAGATTTCCAACATTGATACACGCAAGTAATAGGATCATCCCAGCGATCACATTTAAAAAGGTAAAAATTACCGTACCTTCCCCTCCCATTTGCGCAAAAGGAAATGACCAGAAACGTACTGACTTATCACCTTTTTCTAAATCGTATTGTGTAGCATTTTGTTGATAAATCGTATTAATTTGCTGGCTTAAGGATTGTTCAGCTTTAGCTCTACTGATATCAGGTTTAATACGACCGTAAAGATGAACATTATTAGGATTGTTCGCTGTCTTTTTTATGAGTGATTGTTCTATCGGCAGCCAAATATGACTCGAACCAGGAAAAAGATACCCATGGGGCATAACACCAACAATTTCGGTAACAATATCATTCACAATAATAGTCTTACCAATAATGTCTTTGCTAGATGAATAATCACTCGCCCAAATCTGAGTGCTGATAACTGCAACTGGAGAAGCACCTGCTTCTATATCTGCAGCTTGCAATGTTCGACCTAGCGCTGCTTTTGTACCACTGAAATCAAAAAATCCTTGGTCAACATAAGTCCCGTAAACATTCTTTCCACTATCTTCAAAAGACAATCTAAAATCTTGTTTATCATAAATACCAAATTCACTGAGTACTGTTTGTTTTTCCTTTATCATAAAGAATTCATAGGAAGTCCATAACTGAAATTCACCATTAAATTCTGCATTAACCGACAGCATGCTTTCGCCGTTAGGTAAGTCTAAGTCTTTATGCATGGTTGAATACAAAAATGAAAAGGTGAATAAGCTGATGGAAAGCCCTCCAACAAGAACAGCTAAAGTCATCGCAGTGAACTTAGGCGACTTAAAAAGTAATCTAAAGGCATATTTGATATCAATAAATGTAGACATGTATCCTCCTAACCTACCACTAATGTAGGTGCAGGCATTGAATCTGCATTGTTTTTTATGTTGATATTATCGGCAATTAAACGGCCATCAAACATCTCTAAACAGCGGTCTGCTCTTTTTGCAGAAGAAGGATCGTGTGTCACCATACATATTGTCGCTCCTTCTTGGTGAAGTTTATCAAGCAAGGCTAATACAGCTTCAGCATTTCTTGAATCTAAATTACCGGTTGGTTCATCAGCAAGAATAATTGCGGGGTCGTTAACTAAAGCACGAGCTACAGCGACTCGCTGTTGTTGACCACCAGAAAGCTGTGATGGGAAATGATCTTTTCGGTGAGACATTTCAACTTTTTCTAATACCTGCTGTACTTTGCCCTCTATTTCACTTTTTGATAAACCTTTTTGATACGTTAACGGTAGCATCACATTTTCAAAAACCGTCAAATCGGAAATTAAGTTAAATGACTGAAAGACAAAACCAATTTGTTCACTGCGAATTTTTGCTCGTTGATCTCTTGATAATGATGAAACATCAACACCATCTAGTTCATAAGTGCCATGGGTTGGAGAATCAAGTAAACCTAAAAGTGATAATAATGTAGATTTACCACAGCCAGACTGTCCACTTAATGAAATATACTCACCCTTTTTAATCGTTAAATTAACAGTATCAATAGCGCGTGTTTCGATTTCTTCAGTCAAAAACCTTTTACTGATTTCTTTCAATTCGATTAATGTGCTCATTTTTATTTCCTTTAATTTGTCTGTTACTCTTATCTTCATAAATAATTATTATTAGTTAATCATCACTTCTTGATGCTCTTGCCAACTCGTTGTATCGGAAATAATAATTTCATCTCCAACGTCTAAACCAGAAAGTATTTGAATTTGGTTGACTGAACTCTGCCCTAACTTCACCTTTTGTTTTTGAGCAAATTTTTTATCATTAATCAATTTATATAAACCTGCATCACTATAACGAGGGGCAAATACCGGACGTTGGACATAAAGTGTATCCGCAATATCACTTACCTCAATTAAACCATCTACCGTTAAATCAGGTCGGGCATCATTAGGTAATTCACTATTTAGCTGCACATCAATTTGAACCATGCCAGTATTTACTGCCGGGTCAATACGAATAACTTTACCAAAAATTTTATTACTTCTCGTATCAACAACAACGGCTTGACCTAATGCAATATCACTCACTTTATTTTCTTGTACTTGAAGCTCAGCAAACAACGAACGTTGATCCGCAATCAAAGCGACACTACCACCAACTTGAACTTGCTCTCCTAACGCAAGAGAAACCTGCTGAACCACCCCATTAGTTGTCGCTTTTACGGCTAAAGCATCGACTTGATCTCTAATACGCTGATAGTTATTTTCAACTAAGCCCAATCGTGCTTGTTGAGCAGTTTTAGAGGCAAGTAAACTCGCTTTCATTTTTTCAACTTTTTGCATTTGTGATAGCCAGTATTGATTTTGTTGCTTAACGGCCAGTTGGCTATGCTGATAATCAAGCGCTGATACGGTGGCATTTTTTTGCGCGATTAATTGTGTTTCAGCATCAAGTTTTAACTTGCTGATTTGGTAACTATAGTCAGCTTCAACGACTGAATTTTCTAAATCAAGCAATTGAGATTCAAGCGCAATATAAGCAGCATAATTTTCTGCTTTTTTTGCTTCGTATTCCCAACGGGCTTTTTCTAATTCACGGTGTAATTCAGGGTTAGAAAGTTGCATCAGCATCTGCCCTTTAATGACATGAGCGCCTGCTTTTACAAAGGCTTGTTCAACACGACCAGAAACTTGTGCTGAAACCCAACGAATATAGACTGGTTTTAAAACCCCTGTTGCGCGAACATTCACTTGAAAACGACCTTGTTCAACAACAGCGGTCACTAATTCATTTTGTTTAACAATAAAAGAAGCATCGCCCATCACACTTTTTAATTTATACGTTGCAAAAGCTAACATCAGTACAACGGGTACATACCAGTACTTACGCCACAAAGGTATTATTTTTTTTTCTCGTTGGATATCCATACGCTGATGATTTCATTTTATTAAGTAATAATTAAGTAAGGTAATACAAGGGACATGCCAACTTCAAAAAATACGTAAGCAGCTGTTATTTAATAACAAAAAAATTCAATCAATTGCTTTAGCATTAAACTGTGTCGAAAACGACACAAAGTAAAAATTAAGATGTGGCATTTATGGAACAAGCTAAAACGCGACCCCATCAAAAAATAAATCCTACTGTGAATAGGTCTTCAATTTTTGGTATATTTACTCTTTTATATAGATTTTTAATATTAACTCAAGCTGTTATCATAGAGTAAATTTCAATTTATTAAGATAAGTAAAGTAGATGTCAATAAAACCCTTAGCGCGCGTTACGGTAGAACCAAAATCAACAGCCACATCATGTGTTATTTGGCTACATGGACTTGGCGATTCAGGTGATGGCTTTGCACCGATTGTTCCTGTATTAAATTTACCAAAAAATCATGGTATTCGTTTTATTTTTCCGCATGCTCCTGAGCAAGCGGTAACAATTAACCAAGGCTATGTGATGCGTTCTTGGTACGATATAAAAAGTATGGACTTGCATAATCGAGCTGATATGGCTGGCGTACTTGAGTCTGAACAAGCCATTCACGCGCTTATTCAACAGCAGATAGATTCTGGTATTGCTGCCAATAAAATAGTACTAGCAGGTTTTAGCCAAGGTGGCGTTATTAGCTTATTTACCGGTCTTAGGTACCCAAAAGCCTTAGCGGGCATTATGGCTTTGTCATGTTACCTACCAACCGCAGATAAATTGCCCGACAACTGTCACTTCGCCAATAAGCAAACTCCTATTTTGCAAAACCATGGTGAGCAAGATGACGTAGTACCAATGAGCTCGGGAAAAATGGCCAATCAACTATTGATTGATGCTGGATATAATACAAAATGGCAATCTTATCGTATGCCTCACAGCGTATTACCGGAACAACTTAGCGATATTTCAGCTTGGTTAGTGAATACCTTATTAAAGTAATTAAGCTATAAATTAACTCAATAAAAATAAAGCCGGCATATTGTCGGCTTTATTCATTTAGGTCAGATAAGAAATAACACGTTAGTTATGAACGACCAACCCCTGACATTAACCCCTTGACTTTCATATCTAAAACTCTCTTTACCATTCACAGTGGCTATCCAGATTGGCCAAAACTCAAAGTGATTTTTTAATGGGTGAATAATTTATGCGCGTTATTTCAGCCAAATTTTTAACAAAGCATTATTTAAATAACATCGATGATTTAAAGTGACTACTACTACTACTACTACTACTACACTTAGCAACACGTATTTAAGCTTGGCAAGATTGGTTTTTACAACCTAATGCTTAAACGCCAACAAAACAAGACATGCTGTTTGAGCTAGTATCTATCATTGCTAAAGCCGCCACTGGAGAGTTAGGCATAGCTTTGCTCCCTAAGTTTCTTATTCGAAATCAGCTTGATAAAGTAGAGTTTTTACCGGCACTCGACTTACCTTTAACAAACAGTTTTGGATATTATTGGGTTACTCCCTTTGAACAAATAACTTACCCCCATAATCGCTTTCATAAAATGGTTCTTTATACCGGCTAAAAGCTAAAAAGTCAGTGTTCTGTCATTCAAAGCTATAATAAAATCGCTCATTGCCATAGCGCCCTGATGCCCTAATGCCGTGTAACAAGAATGTCAATGAACAGCCATCCTGAATATAAAAAAGCTCCAAAGTTGCACTTTGGAGCTCAGTAAATAACCCATTGCTAATAATGTTTATAGCGGTGTTAAAGTTTAACGGCGTTAATTTCTGCGTTATCGTTATCAAGTGCTAACTTATAGCCAAATGATACATGATGGTAACGAGCGCTTGAATAATCATCATGTATCGCGAAGCCAAAGTTATATACTGCACCTGCGGCAATACTGACATCACCCACTTTGTCAGATTTAAGCTTACGTTTAATGACCACAGACCAAGTACCATTTTTCAATGACGCTTCAACTTCCGCGCCTTGACCTCCATGCATATTACGTTCAGCTAATATTTGACCATCTTCAACTTCTTTGCTGCCAGATTTATAGCGAACAATATCCATGTATTTATTTTCAGCTTCCGCAGCATCAATATCACTCTGGCCTTTCAATTTATCCCAACCACCCAATGCTTTATCACCACGGCCTTTTATTTCTAATTCAGTACGCGACTCTTTCAAGTACTTAGTAACACCTGAATTTAAATTTAAGCGTGTAGCGATATCTGAGCCGATGAGTTCCTCTTTTATCGGCGCATAAGGCATAGAGTTAGCGTCAGCATGGCAGGTTGCCCAACACCCAGCACGGTCAGCATATTCAACATCGTCCGTTGCTAACATAAAGGCTAACTTCATTGGGTTATCAGGATCCATTTTACCCCCTTCAACAAACGGAACTGGCGCATGATCACCGTCAGCCCAACTAAACCTCAAATATAAGCTTTCATCATCATGGCTAGCATCAATTGTTACGGGGAAACTTCCTCGCTTACCCGGTATTATGTTTGGCTCAAGTTCCTTCTCACTTTTACCTGAAACAATATTTTCACCAATATCAGCAATTTCTTTACCATGACATTCAATACAACGGTCACCTTTACTAAAAGCACGTTTACCACCATGTGAACGGCCTAATATCCATTCTAACGATGCAGTTCCCGGATAAAAAACGCTAATATCTGTGGATTTTGCTTTTGACCAATCAACATTAATCGTGCTGCTAGAACTCGTCGCTAAAGCATTATCAGTTATTGCTTTATTAGCGGTTGAATTAGTACCTGCATTGGTTAATGCTGCTTGAACTGCTTGTTCAATTTTTTCATCTATCTTCGCTTTCTCAGCAAGCTCTGCTTCCTTGATATCTGCAGCATCTTTGGATTCTTTTGCTTCTACTCGCGCTAAACCATCAAGGTACATTTGCGGTACTTCGCGAATAAATTCAGGGTTTGGTGCTTCAAGAGCTTCAAGTGCTTCATCTGACAATTGATCTCTCACACCATGGTGAGCAATACCTTTATGACAATCAATACAGGTTTGCCCTGTTTCAAATGCATTTAAATGCTGCTTGCGAGCCCGAGGTTTTTGATATTCTGGATTCATAGACTCAAAATTATGACAATTCCGACATTCTCGTGAATCAGTATTTTTCATCGCTTTCCAAACGCTCTGAGCAAGTTCAAAACGATGTTCATTAAATTTTTCTTTGGTATCTAATTTACCCGTTAACCAAGAGAATACTTCTTTAGAGGCTTGTATTTTACGCACCACTTTGTGGATCCAAGGTCTAGGTACGTGACAATCAGGACAACCCGCTCTTACGCCAGTTCTATTTGAAAAATGTATGGTGGGTTTATATTCCTGATAAACATTGTCTTCCATTTCGTGACAGCCGATACAAAACTCTGTGGTGTTTGTTGCTTCCATCGCGGTGTTAAAGCCACCCCAAAAAACAATACCGACAACAAAAAAGAGCACAGCTCCGGCTACTGTTGTACCCAGCAGGAGTCGACGAGACCAAAAGCTAGGTTTAGTTATTGTGTTATTTACCATAATTAACTCGTAGGAATAAAGCGAAAAATTAAACAAAGAGTGCGAGTACAACGGCTGTTGCACTCGCATTATTAGTCAAATGACTAATTAAGTTTTGTGGTTCATACGATTATGAACGTTAAACTTACCAGTAGGCGTTGTTAAACCCTTGATACGATGTAACTCTTTAAGCGTTTTTGCATCGTAAATTACAATCTCACCCGTAGGGTTTCTAGCATCTTTACGATTCCAAACAGATACCCAAACTTCAGTACCGTCATCATTAAACTCCATATGCAGTGCCGCTTTACCTGGCTCGGTTGTTACACGGATAGTTTTAACGATTTGGTGAGTATCTTTATCAAATACTTGTACTGATTGTTGAACTTCTGGCTCAGGATGTTTCAACTGATCAGCCCAAACATATTGTGAAGTTTCATGAGTACGGATAAATGCACCAGCACCATCTGTTTCAACTTCATAGCAAAGTTTCCAAGCTTTATCAGGATGACCCATAGGATCATTGCCCCATACTGATACTAGGCCAACACCTAAGTGAGTTGTGCCACCAACAGGACCACATTCTTTATCAATCCAGTTAGCGCCAGGACCAGGATGCGGTAATGCATCAACTTCAATCATCGCTTCTAACTTACGTTCAATAGTATCAATCACAACCATTTTATTTGAAGCATTAGCCGCAATTTGGAAGTAACGACCAGAGGGATCAAAGAAACCATCATGCAAAAATTCTGCTGAAGCAATACTAGTAATGGTTAAGTTATCTAAGTCTGTATAATCAACTTGTAGCATTTGACCAGTTTCTTTAACTGCCACGATAAATGAAGACGTTAAAGGCGAAGTGTAAATAGCAGCTACACGTGCTTCATTGATGAATTCACCTTTAGTATTGTAACCACGAGTAGATACAACTTTAAGTGGGTTTAATGTTACTGCATCCATAATAACGAAATGCGCAGGCCAGTAACCTCCAGCAATTACGTATTTTCCATCGCCAGAAACTGCGATATCACGAGCGTCATAAGCCATTTTAGTTTCAGCAACTAACATTTTGTCAGGCGTTTGCCATAAATCAATTTTATTTACTTTACCGTCACGACCAATGGTGTACCAAAAACGTCCAATATCTTTTGCATGGTCAACTTTATGATGTTCTGTACCTTTAATGACATGTACTGCGTAACCCGTATCGAGGTGTGCAATAATTTTCTTAGTATCACCATCAATAATGGCGGCAGTACCTGCGTCACGCTCGATAACAACAAAGAAGTTTTTCCAATTTAAACCATGCATTGGTTTAGTTGGATAATCTTTCGGTGCTACATATTCTTTGGTGTAAGAGCGCATTTGCGCTAAAGACATTTCTGGAGGAATAGGTGGTTCCATCTGAATGAAGGTCGCTAAATTAGCTATTTCTTCTTTACTGAATAAATCGTCAAAGTTATTCATACCACCTTCAGTACCTAAAGAAATAATCTTCTCTAAACGTTGCTGGCCTTTTTTTAAAGTATTTTCAGGCTCTAAATTTTTGCCTGTTGCGCCTTTACGCAAAGTACCATGACAACCAGCACAGCGTTGAAAGTATTGTAATTTCGCTTTATCAAAGTCAGCCTCAGACAAAGTCGGCTCTGTTGCTGATACAGACAGACTAATACCAGTAACGGCCATTCCTATTGCTAAACCAAGTGCTGACAAGCCATATTTAATTATTTTCATCGTCATTCTCCAGATATTTTTACGAGCTTAATGTTTTGGATAATTCTTATTTTTTCAGTGTTCTACTCTAATTTTATTTTTATTTTTATTAGAATTTCGGTTATTTCGCTTTAATAAAAGTCGAAACTGAAACACCAATAAACAAATTCGTCGTTGTTAACGTTCTGGTCTACGCGCTTTATTATTGAAAGCAACTTAAAATCAATTACAAGAAAAAGTGTTAGTCCAGTAAACAAATGTAACTATTCATTACTTCAGGAATAAATAACCTGATTCAGATCAAGTTTTAAAAGTTTTAGTCATCAATGAATTTGCAACTTGATCAAGGTCAATAAATTAGGCGTTTTTAGAAGACTTAAGCTATTTTCGTATTAGAATCACCACAGAAACCAACTACTTAACCACATTAATTTTAGGGGTATTATTTATGAATAACCGCACTAAGTCTTTACTATATGCCGCCATTATTGGTTTGATTATTGTTGCTATTTTTTTAGGCTTTTTATCAAGCATGGCCAATCCAGTTTCTTGGGTATTAATTGTTGTGCTAGCACTGGTACCTTTGATTTATAAGAAAACGAATCAAAGCAATCAGCTGGAGTGGCAAGAAGAATATAGCGTCGGCATTGAAAGTTTAGATAATGATCATAAAAAACTGATTAACTTACTTAATCAGTTCACTACTGCCTATGACTATGCGATGAGTGAAGATTTTGAACGTCAAGCATTGAGTAATTTAATTGCTTACACAAAATATCATTTTGAACGAGAAGAAAATTTACTTGTTGAGCATAATTTTATTGATGTTGAAGCCCATAAAAAACAACATAAGGTGATGATAGCTCAAGTTGAATCATTCGTTAGCTTGTATGATGAAAAAGGTCATGACGCACTATCTGAAGTCAGTAGTTTCTTAAAAGAATGGTTAATTAATCATATCAATGGCACCGACAAAGAATATACCCAGTGCTTAACAGCACATGGCGTAAAGTAAGAAGTATCCAAAAATATTACTCAAAAGAAATCTCTATTATTGTAGAAATTATTGCTAGTGATCGGCCGCTTTATTACGTTTATTTATCACCTAAAGAATAGTGTTTCAGAGTAAAAGCAATAAAGGTTCAATTTAAGCCTTGTTGATTTTACACCAGGGTAAGGATTATTCTCACTCAATGTATTGACGAATAAAACTCAACACACATAGCCTGAGTGTTGCCTTATTTTAACACTGCTGCCTGACTCTCCTACTGCATCGATATAAACAGAAGTGTCGATAACATCGATGCAGAGAATGATAATGCAGGCACGCCACTGCACTATTTCGTACCTTGATGTAGCTATTCAGTTTTTTATCAGAAGCAAAAAACTGATCGTTGACGAACAAAGATACACTCATCCCTTGAAAGATAGGCTGTCTAAAAATAGCCATCATGAACATAAAAGCCTATTCATAATAGGCTTTTTATTCATCTTAAGTTCTTGTGTTAATATTTTTCTAACTTAAGCTACCAAGCATACTTGATTTGTACTGAGCCATTAATGCCCGCCGCAGCTAAGGTATCTAATAGTGGATCATTCGCTTCAAATCCGTTTATGTCAGACCAATGAGCGTATTTTTTGTCCGTTATATTATATATTGCTGCAGCTAAAGTTATTTTATCGCTAAGACTGTAATTAACCACCAAGTCAAACGTTGTATAGCCAGACGTTGTAGCTAACTTATTGTCGGGATCATCAATATCTGATTTTCCATCAACTAAGCTGGCATTAAATGCAATAGATGCATTTTCATCAGCACTTAACCACTGCACACCAAGTAGAGCATGATTGGGTTGTATTTCATTTAATGGTTGCTCTGTATCTTTATTTTCACCATCGCTCCAAAATAAATTACCATAGGCAGTTATACTATTATTGCTATTAAAAACATTATCAAATTTACCTTTGTAGCTAAGTTCAACGCCATAGATTTCTGCATTATCAATATTTTGAGATTGAAATATTAATCGTTGCACCGCTGGATCAAACCCTAAGTTAACTTTTGTTTGAATAAAGTCTTTATAATCATTTAAAAAGCCAACCAAGTTAAATGTATGTTGTTCAATATCAACGCTATAACCTATTTCATAGCCATGAGTTTTTTCAGATTTTAAATCGGCGTTTGGAATGGCTCGCATTTTAAACATTGGAATGTCTAAACCAATATTAGCGTCTTCAAAAGGGGGAGCTCGAAAACCTTTAACGTATTGAAGATAGACTTTGCTGTTATTATTTATTTGATAAACAACACTCAATTTAGGTGAAAAACTATCTTCACTGATATAAACAATTTCAGTAGCAGGATTATCTTCTAAATACATAACATCAGGTTTAGGTGTTAATTTATAACGATCATAACGAATCGCCGGAATAATGGTGAAATTAGTACCCTCTATGGCAATTTCATCATTAATATAAATACCTAACTCTTTAACCTCTGAAATAGGAAAGTCTCTTACAGGAAATACCTCAGATAAAATGTTATTTGTTGACACACCTGTGGCTATATTAGTTTGTACACCGTTTCGCATTTCTTTAGTTTTACTCTTACTTAACTCTAAGCCATAACCAATATGCTGAGTGGTACCACGAGTATCAATATTAGTATAAAAATTAAACCTTAATCCTTGCACTTCTTGTTCATAAAAAAAGTCTCTGTCATAAAGGTACTCTTTACCCCTAGATACCCTGCTTTCATCAGTGAGTTGTTGTGTTTCAGTATTTTGATCATAAAGTCGAATATAACCACCTTCTAACCAATCATTTTCTAAAACAAAATCATAAGTTACTAAAAAATTTTCGCGAACAGTTTCATCATCACCTAGTAATAAATGAGTTGACTCAAAACGCCCTAACCCCAAAATTGCACGCATATCACTTTGGCTATCACGTGAAAAGTAATCATAACTAAAACTGATTTCTTGGTTGTCTGATATCTCATAATAGTACTTAGCAAGAAAAGACTGAGTTTCGTTATCTTGAATATCTTTAGCTAAATCTGTTGATGTGTTGTGATCAAACTCATGGCCTTTGCGCAAAGACCCTGAAAATAGCGCACTAGACTTACCATAAGCAAAAGCTGTATTTAAAGAAATAGCCTTACTGTCATCAATTGAGTAATAACCTGTTTTTAACCCCAAATAGACATCTTTGTCTGTTTGGCTGAGTAAATCAGATGGTTTTTTAGTCACATAAGAAATCACCCCACCTATCGCATCGCTGCCATATATACTTGACGCAGGCCCTCGTAGAATTTCAACTTGTTTTATCAAATCAGGGTCGATCATGTTTCTGCCTGAGTTTGAATAGCTACCGACATTAAATTGTTCTGCAACCGGTACTCCATCTATTTCTGTTGCAATACGATTACCGGAAATGCCACGAATCGCAATATTTGAATCACCGAAGCGACTGCCAGAATTAATAACATTGATACCCGCTTGATAACGAACAAGATCAGCGATATCGTGCACTAATTGTTTATCGATTGTCTCGCTATTAATGACTGAAACAGCACCGACAACGTCTTGAATTTTTCGTGGTGTTTTCCCAATAATAACGAGAACTTCAGTTTTTTCATCAATGCCTTGATGAATAACATCGTTGTTGTTTGCTATAGCAAAATGTGACGGTAATAAAATAGCTGTTAACGCTATATTAATTAATGACTTTTTATACATGTTAACTTCCTGTATGACCATAAAGTAGTAAAAGTGCTTTAATAATTCATCAGCAAAATTTTTGTATTTTATCCCAATACAAATAAAATAATTCAACTGCCAAGTACATTATTTTGAAAATTCCAGCACTTCATATGAGTAATGTGGCGATTATAAATTAACGAAAAAGAAAAATGATGATCTTAAACAATACATACATACACAATGGTTGGCTGGAAAGGCTATTTGTTAAAAATTAGATCTACATCATGTTTTGAGATAAAGAAGGATGTTTATAGCTTATTTATTTAACATAAAATGCAATTCATCTCTTTGTTCTTTGAATGATGGTCATTACAGGAAAACGCTATCAAACGACAATATACTGGAGTTTTTTATTGATATAGCGATAAAAGGGATGTTATGACTTAGCATGTGACTGGGCGAAAGATTACCGCAAAACTGGCCGAGTGTTTTGCATAAAACGTCACAAATATTAAAAATCGTGCCGATGTAAAACTAGTATTAACGCACTTAATTTTGAGTAGGCACTTAGCTGAAGATTAAACATTAGGGTAACGCAAAAGACATTACTGAGCATAGACAGACTCAGTAATATCAACCTACTTGAACTTCCCTTTTCTTCGGCGCCATCTTTTCAATTGGCGTATATAAGCGTCTTAATAAGACTTAATGAGTATGTAGTCACTCAATTGCATAAGCATAAATATCTTAACTAAGAGATAAATAGAGTTATCCTTGAATACCTGCTTTTATTAATACCGCACTATTGGGGAAACCGTCGGCGATTAAATTATGTTGTAATTGATATAAACGAATAGCTTTACGACTTTTTGGTCCCCAAATACCATCAGGTTTTCCAACGTCAAAACCTAACGTATTAAGCTTTTCCTGAAGCGCTTGTAGTTCAGCAGGCTTGTATAATACGTCCTTATCTTGAGCACTGACTTTTAAGCCGCTAGCCCCTTGAATACGGTTAGCTAACAAGCCAACAGAAAGCGCATAATTCTCAGACAAATTCCACTTCATAATAACATTAAAATTAGGGTAGACTAAAAATGCAGGTCCACCAGCGCCAGCAGGTAAGACTAACTCAGCATCAATTTTATAATCAGATAAAGCAGTACCATTAGCACGTGTTACGCCTAAAGCTTTAAAGGTTGCTAAGGGATAGAACTGATCAAACTCGACTTGTTGAAAAGCAAAGTTTTTTGGCAGCTGTACTTGACGACCCCAACGCTCTTTTTCTATCCAGCCAATGCTATTTAAGTAATTAGCCGCACTCGTTAACGCATCGGCTTCACTTTGCCAAACATCTACTTTACCGTCATCATCGCCGTCTAATGCATACTTTCTCAATGCTGAAGGCATAAACTGCATATGCCCCATGGCTCCGGCCCAAGAACCAGCGAGTTGCTTGGTGGTGACCGTTTTATTATCGATCAAATGAAACAGATCAAATAATTCAGCGGTAAAGTATTCACTACGTCGCTCATCACAGGCCAATGTGGCTAAAGAGTTTAACACCGACATTTTCCCTTTGTTTCTACCAAAGTTAGTTTCTAAGCCCCAAAAAGACACTAAGTACTGTGCAGGAATGCCGTATTTTTTAGACAATTTGTCAAACAGCTCTTTATGCTCAGCTAATTTCTTTCTACCGGTTTGGATGTGATAATTAGTTAAGCGTAATTTTAAATAATCAGCAAAGCTTTGACTAAATTCAGGTTGGCGTTGATCGAGCTCAATCACGCGTTTTATCGGCGCAAGCGCTGGAATAATATCATTAACAATATAGCCTGAATAACCAGCAGATTCGGCCTTGACCTGCAAATTATTGATACATTGAGTAAAATTGTTATTACCCGAAGCATTCACTACTAAGGGCAATGTTGTTAATGAAACAAAAACTAACTGGGAGAAACGTTTAATAACGGATGACATAACAGAAAAACCTTATAAAAAATTGAATAAAACATCGAAAAATATAACCAAGTTCACTTTAGCAAATACTAACTGTCGCACCCAAGGAAAAATTAACGTAAAATGCAGATCATATGTAACAAATTCTCTTAACAATATCATTTAGGAACGTCATGAAAAAAACATTCAACATCACTCACCCAAAAATTAAAGTTGCTCGCTTATTTGAAGGTGTAAAACATGATGTGAAAAAATACATAAAAAGAGAAAGAAACAAAAAGCTGCCTGCTGGCGTTGATTTTTGGGATTTTGACTCTAAATATGGTATCACCGAAGCAGACGCAGAAGTTGTACACTTATCTGCACTTAATAAACATATCGACGAAGCTGAAAAGCTTGGCTTAACTTCATTCTATGTAGAGATCGTCGTAAAAGAAGGTTTCCGTTCAGTAAAACCGCTTGGTGAAGACGAAGACTTCGACGAACTTGACGAAGAATAACTTCAAAGCCGATTTAATTAAATAATGAAAATACCTAAAAGACTACAACCCCTGGTTGACGATGGACTGGTTGACGAAGTAATCAGTCAATTAATGAGTGGCAAAGAAGCAACTGTATATATGGTACGTTGTGGCGATGATATTCGCTGTGCCAAAGTATATAAAGAAGCCAATAAACGCAGTTTCAAAAAAGCCGCTCAATACCAAGAAGGTCGAAAAAGCCGTAATAGCCGTCGCGCACGCGCGATGGAAAAAGGCTCAAAGTATGGCAGGAAACAACAAGAAGATGCTTGGCAGAATGCCGAAGTTGAAGCCCTTTATACGTTAGCTGCTGCTGGTGTACGAGTGCCTCAGCCATTTGGTTGTTTTGAAAGTGTGCTGTTAATGGAACTGATCACCGACGGTGAAGGCGACGTTGCACCGCGCTTAAATGACATAATATTGCCACGTGAACACGCCATTGAAGATCACCTTATCATGATGAATTATGTAAAGATCATGCTTTGCGAGGGTATCATTCATGGTGATTTATCAGAATTTAATGTCCTAGTTGACGAATACGGTCCTGTTATTATTGACTTACCACAGGCTGTAGATGCCTCAGCCAACAATAATGCCAAAAGCATGTTACTGCGCGATGTTGAAAATATTACTGATTATTATGCTCAATTTGCCCCAGAATTAGCAAAAAGTAAATATGCTCAAGAAATGTGGGCCTTATATGAGAAAGCAGAATTATCACCAGAAACAGAGTTAACGGGCCTATTTAAAGAAGACACAAAATCGGCTGATGTTGATACAATATTAGAAGAAATAAAAGCAGCATTTGCTGAAGAACAGGAACGATTAGAGCGTATTAGTGATGCTGATGAGTTAGATTAATCTATTCTTATCAGTTAGTAACAGTCGTTGTAAAAATACCAAGTACTTCATCATCCGTTAGAAATCGACTTTGACCTACAGGTAGATTTTCGTCCAAGAATAAGTTTCCGATGGCTTGTCGATGCAAGCCTATAACGGGATTACGAAACCGACCAAACATCCGCTTAATTTGGTGATAACGCCCTTCTATTAATTTAACTTCAGCAATATATTGATTAGCTTGTTGGCCAACAAAATTGCTCATAATTGTTAATTTTGCTGGCTTAGTGGTGATATTTTCAAATTCAAAATACATCCCTTGTGCAAAAGCTGACTGATAGTCATCTGTTAACGGGTTTTGTAAAGTGACTTGATAGCACTTTTCTACTTTATGCTCTGGGGACATAAGTCGTTCAGACCAACGACTGTCGTTGGTCAGTAACAGTAACCCGGAAGTATTTAAATCGAGTCGACCAACAATATGTAAGTTGTCTTTTTCTTCGTTACCACTGTCGCTAAATAAGTTTTGCTCGACAAGTAGGTCTATGACCGTTTTGTGTTGTTTATCTATCGTTGCACTGACTACACCAATAGGTTTATTGAGCATTATATAGAGCGCACGATTATCTTGTAAAATGTGTCCATCTAGAGTGATTTTTGAGAACTTATCAATTCGTTGGCCAATATCATCTGCAATAATAGTATCTACCGCTATACGCTTTTTCGCTAACATTAAACGCACAGCTCTGCGACTAACGTTGCAATGTTCACTAATGAAACGGTCGAGACGAGCAGTACTTAATGACATAAATAGGTATTCATTTTATCTGGGGATTAAGAGTTATTGATAGTTTAGCCGCTTTTGATTCGAAAAATAGCGCAAACCTGCAGATAAGATTAACGAACCAGTTTAAGTATTGTTGCCTGCTTAACCGCTTCAACTTTAATCGGTTTAACATCAACACGTTCAGCAATGAGTTTGTTATTTTTAAAGCGATCGAAATGAGCTTGTTTAACTTGCATTTGCTGACAAAATTTATGGAAAGCTGTGTAATCTTTTCGATTAAATTTTTCATTCTCTCGTGTTAACAAACCGTCTATGTAAGCGTTATCTCCATTTACTGTTAAATTGGCGATCGCCGTGTAGGGTTTACCATATTCATCAACACGTATAGCTCGTACGGTTTTTATTTCAAAAATCCAATCATCAACTTGTACAAATCGAGGCATTGATTCTATAGGGACACCGTCAGTGGGTTTATTGCTCATAATAGTTTTCGACTGCGTATTAACTAATAAAAATTCCAACTGTTTATTATCTACAGTTGGAAATTAGGGACTATAATTCTAGAGAGATATGGCTTATTTTTCAACCATTAATTGTTAATTTTTACAGCCGCAAGGTAGGTTTTTAGCTCGCTAGCACTGATTTCAGCGTCAGCATTTTTATCGATGTCTTTAAAATGCTTAACTAATTTTTCATCTTTGCTCGCAATAACTTCTGCTTCATTAAGCAAACCATTTTTATCTTCATCAAACTGAGTCAGTATGGCCGGTGTACTTTTTGCTACATTGTCTACCGACAACATTTTAGTTGCCACAGGTTTAATTGCTGCTTGTTCAGCAATAGGAATATCTAGGCTTGCAACTTTATCTCCTGCGTTGACAAAATACGAAGCTAAGGCACAAGTACCAACAAGTAGAGTCACTTTTGTTAAGCTAATAGAATTCATTTTAATTCCTTTATTTATAGAGTTCATCGGGTTATTTTAATGATTGTAATAATATCATTAACGACATTGCAGGAATCGAACCAAAAACATAAGGTATTGATTTAATTCAATTAATGACAAAACCAAAATAACTAAGCCGCCTAAAGTGTCGCCATTAAGCAACAGATAAAACAGCCCGAAAAAAAAGTAAAAAAACAAAATCGTTAATAATTCAGAAAATAACCGATGTAAAACAGTGACTAACTTATAAAAGTCATAACAAAAAACATTCTAGTATCATCTAAAGTACTGTCTCAAATAAGCGACACGCTTGTTTTTTATCTTAATAAAACTAAAATACACTCCTGATTAATACTTGTGATATCTATGAAAAAATTTAGCTTGTCCGAACTTTTTGCAATAAATTTGTATTCGATTAGAAAACTAAGCATTTTAGGTTTTACTTTTGTTGCGTTTCCGCTAGTCATAGCGTTAATTTATAGCGCAAATCAAGTCACTGAGCTTTCTCAACAAAGTACATCGGCTATCTTTAATGTTGCTGAACTCGTTAAAACAAACCGTGAAATTAACTTTACCTTAGCTAAAATGGAACGCAGTGCTGGGCAATTTATCATTCTAAAAGATCAAGATTTATTGAGTGTTTATTTAAAAGACGAACAAGTTATCTTAAAAGCAATGGCGAGTAATAACCTCTTTAAAAGCAACCCAAGCTTACGCTTGCTCAGCACAGAGTTTTCTCAAGCGATTGAGTACCTGCATAGCTACTTAACGCGGCACCCTCTAGAAGAATCGTCATTAACATTGTTACAAGAGCAATTTACCCAACTAGTTTCGATACGAAAAATAATAGCCGAAGAAAGTAATAATTTACTTGTTTTACAAGTAGAACAGGTTAAAGATTCAGCCAACGGTGTTAGACACGATATGCTAAAAAGCTTACTTATCATTCCCTTTACTTTGCTTATCGCCGCAATTTTTATCTATTTAATCACTAAACCGCTCAAGCAATTACTCAGTAAAATACATCATTTAGCATTAGGAGACTTTGAAAAAAAGGTCACTTTACATGGCTCACCTGAGATGACAGAAATTGCTGACGCCTTGGAAGTGATGCGCAAGCGCTTGCATGCTCTGGAGTTACAAAAATCTAGTTTTATTCGTCATATTTCCCATGAACTAAAAACGCCACTTGCCGCCATTAGAGAGGGAACAGAATTACTGTACGATAACAGTGTTGGTGAGTTAAACCCCGAGCAGCAAGAAATATCTAACATTATCCGTAGCAGTGTTACCCGCTTGCAACGTTTAATTGAAGACTTACTTGACTTTAATATTGTGCTCGACTCGACCAGTTTACAAGATACTGAAATTGTTGATTTATCATTGTTAGTTACTCAGGTATTACAGCAAAGAACTTTAGATATTAAACAGAAAAACTTAACCATTGACTATAAAAACCACGCAATACAACTCAAGGTCAATGCCAAACAATTAAGTGTTATTTTAGATAACCTCTTATCCAATGCGATAAAGTACTCGCACGACAATAATGTTATTAACATTAACTGTTCACTTGATAATAGTCTGTTGTCGATAACCGTTATTGACCAAGGTCGCGGAATAGCCAGTAGCCAAAAAGAAAAAATATTTGATGCTTTTTATCAAGGAACACCGGCAAAGAATGCCAAAATAAAAGGTAGTGGTTTAGGTTTAACCATAGTAAAGGAGTTACTGATGCGCTTAAATGGCACCATTAATATAACCAGTAACACAGGTAAAAATAGTGGCACTGCCATGACAATAACCTTGCCTAATGCTTTTCTAACAAAAAAAATGAGTGGAGTATCAGTGTAATGTTATATTTATTTTATAGAATACTCACTGTTAGTTTTTTACTGTTATTACTGCCCGTGTTAACGGGTTGTCAGTTACTAAACAGCGACAATAAAAGCCATCACATTAACAGTGGCCCCCTTGATTATACAGAATATTATTTGTCTTTAGTCGAGTTAAACCAAGCACAAATTGCCGATAAAATACACCAACATCAATTAGTCTCGTTAGCCAAGAGCATGTTAATCAAACAAGATAAAAATAACAGTGCTGAAACTATTGAATGGCAATTAAAATCAGCACTATTTTTTGCTCTACCTCATTCACCGGTTCACAATCCGTTCACCGCAAAAAGTAAATTAAATCAGCTGTCGCTTATTACCCTGAGTAAAAACAATCTAAGCCAAAGCGACTTTGCCTTTTTTAGTATGTTAAAAACACAACTCAATCAGCAGATATTACAACTGAATGAACTATCGCAAGAAAAAAAGGCGCGACAGCTCATTAAGCAAGCCTATCAATATCAACAACAACAATTAGAAGTGTTAAAGCAGCAAATAAATCAGCTGAGAAAAATAGAACATAATATTAATGAGCATGGGCAGTAAAATGATGGTTTCAACAAACAGCAAAAAATTCGATCAGCAAAAAAGTGAAAAAATACTACTTGTTGATGACGATCCCAGTTTATTAAGATTACTTGGTATCCGCTTATCTGCTGCGGGTTATCAAATAGAGTCAGCAAACAGTGCTAAAATGGCTTTAGGTATTTTAGAAACATTTCATCCGCAATTAGTGATCAGCGATTTACGTATGGAAGGTATGGACGGTATGGCATTATTTGAAAAAATCCGTCAGCAACAGCCTAATTTACCCGTCATAATTATGACCGCACACGGCACGATACCCGATGCTATTAGTGCGACTAAGCAAGGCGTATTTAGTTTTTTAACCAAACCTTTTGAAAGCCAAGAATTACTCTCTACTGTGCAAGAAGCCATTCGCTTACAACCACAAAGTAGCGCTCATAATACCGACAAAAAAGCCGATATTTGGCGCAAGAAAATAATTAGCCGAAGTGCCGTTATGTCTTCGTTGTTACAGCAAACTTATCAAGTTGCCCAAAGTGACTTTAGTTTATTGATCCATAGTCCCAGTGGTACAGGTAAAGAACTCCTGGCAAAAGCCGTGCATTTAGCAAGTAAGCGTCATGATAAAAAATTTACGGCAATTAATTGTGCGGCAATACCTGAACAATTACTCGAGTCGGAGTTATTTGGACACTGTAAAGGTGCTTTTACTGGCGCAGATAAAAATCATCAAGGGCTTTTCCAATCAACCCATGGTGGTACGTTATTTCTTGATGAAGTCGGCGACATGCCGATGAGCTTTCAAGTTAAATTATTACGCGCCTTACAAGAAAAAGAAGTGCGCCCAGTCGGCAGTGCCCAGTCAGTAAAAGTCGATGTCCGTATTATTGCCGCTACCCATAAAAATTTACAACAAGCGATCATAGATAAAAGCTTTCGTGAAGATCTTTACTACCGCTTAAATGTTGTGGAACTCACTTTACCAGCCCTGTCTGAACGACGTGAAGATATTCCTTTGCTTGCCCAGCACTTTTTAACAGTCGCGATTAAAAGTACCAGTCATAAAATAAACGGCTTTAGCCAAGCCGCGATGGAGATTTTAATTAGGGCTGAATGGCCCGGTAATATTAGACAATTACAAAATGTTGTTGAGCAATGCGTCGCTTTATCTACCGAGCCGTTAATTAGTGAGAGTTTAATTAATAATGCTTTACGTAATGAAAGTGCACAGCTGCCTTCTTTTCAAGAAGCGAGAGAGCAATTCGAGCGTGACTACTTAGCAAAATTACTAAAAACCACCGAAGGTAATGTTTCACAAGCCGCAAAAATAGCGCAGCGAAACCGAACAGAATTCTATAAATTATTGAAAAAACATCACTTAAATGCCGAATCATTTAGAGTAGATAACAACATTACTTCACAAGCATAGCCGAGCATAACTAAACGATGAAAAGCTTACACTTAACCAACTTTTTTCCTTATCAGCTGACGCAACTACAAGTAAAAGTGAGTGATAATATTGCTGACATTTACACAGGAAGATTTGAGCTTTCTCGTCAAGAATGGCGAGTGCTAGCCAGCTTAGGTAACGGAGAGTTATTATCCGCAAAGCAGATAGGTGAACAAACTAACTTAGAAAAAATGCCGGCGAGCCGGGCAATAACAAGGATGCAAGCTCAGGGATTATTGGTTAAAAACACAGATAAATCCGATAAACGCTCTTCGCTATTAAAACTAACCACGCAAGGTTTGGCGATATATCAACAGTTAATACCTATGGTGCTAGCTCGTGAGCAAGAACTATTATCGGTATTAAGTGCTGAAGAAAAAAATCAGCTAGCTAATATTATTGAAAAATTAACTTTAAAATCAGTGGATATAGCGAATCAATAACAATGACAATTGTCGCTGATAATGACTAGCCAAACTCACCATTAAACAGCCTAGGTGAAATTGGCAGACAATAAATACCTACCGTAGAGCTTAGGTTTTATCGGCTGTTATTGAACGACTCATTATTAATTAAAAAGAAGAAATTGCCGTCACTAAAGTGTCAGTAACGTCAAAAATGCCTCACCAGATCATCGTTAATACCATCAGATAAAATAGTCTGGCAACAAAATTTTTCTGATAATACGACATATTTTACCTCTGAACTCAAAGGGCTGGGTCAAAATATAGAGTAAATGACGTTGCGTTAAACCCGTCGAACGATTAAAGCTAACTAGCCATGAACTATAGATTTAATACTCTAACTGTTGACAAGCTATATTAATAGTCTCAAAATAACGACCATAATTGATTAGGTGCTCAATATTTATACTTTAACAAGGTATAAATTAGAGATAATCGGGAAGTTAGTACATGCTATGCATAATTCTAGCGCTGCCCCCGCAACGGTAATACTTTACGCTATGTAAAGTTAAGCCCGGAGACCGGCCTAAATGATATCGAATGACTTGCAGTGCGGTGGGCGCTACGGAATTTAATGACATTAGCAATAGCTAGTTGTCATGATCCTTCCGTACCTCCCTCAAAATTTTTTGAGGTTATTATTTTTTCTTATTTACGAAATATCTTTGTTCTTTTACTCATAGCGATGCCTGTATTTGCGCAAGTAGAAGACGTGTCAACTGACGATATAGAAGTCATTGAAGTTGTTAATGATCAGTCATTTAATACACCTAATTATCAAGTATTACATCGCGAAAGCTTTATATACTCATCGCAAACGCTTGCCGATATTTTACAGTCGATAAATGGCATTCAAATTCGCCAAATAAGTGGAATTGGTAATCCTGTCTCTGTTTCAATTAGAGGGTCGAGTAGTAAGCAGGTCCAACTTTATATTGATGGTCAACTGATTAACGATAGCCAATTTGGTGGTTTTGATTTAAACCAGATACCCACAGAACAAATTGAAAGTATTGAAATCAGTAAAAATCAAGCGATTGGTACCGGCGCTACCCCTATAGGTGGTGTTATTCGCATTAACACTTACAACCCCACTGAAGACTCCAGTAAATTAACCTTGGCCACCGGCTCATTTGGCTATCAAGAAGTTAATGCGCTTTATAATAAAGCATTTAAAACTCACAGTCTGTCTTTTGGTGGTCATTATATTAACAGTGACAACGATTACGATTTTATCGTTCCAGCGGGCTTTAGTAGTAGTGATACGTCTGACAGACAAGCATTAAGAAATAATGAGTTTACAAAGAAGTCTTTTTTTATAAACGACATATTCCAATTTAATCAACATCAGATCAGGGTCAATGTACAATATAACGATCAAGAAAAAGCCCTGCCTAATTACCAAAACAACTCCCCTGAAAACAATTCGACGTTAAACTCTGACAACTTACGCTATAGCTATCAACATCAATGGTTAACCAAATCCCCTTGGCTAAATTCAATTGAATTTGAAGCCTACGCTGAAAATAAAGATGAGCGTTATATTTCAAGTCCCGACTCGATAAAACTTGATATCAATGATTATGAAACAACAAAAAAACATATCGGCTTTAAACCTTACCTTACATGGAACGAGTTTAATCTAGTGCCATTTGTCAGTTTTAATAAACAAAATTTCAGCTCTGTTAGCGAACACAACGGAAAACCAACACAATGTAATGGTATAGCGTCATGTGATATTTCAGCAAAACAAGAACAACTCAACATAGGCTCTCGCATTGAGTGGCAACCCGAGTCACTCCCCATAGAAGTGTATGCATTGTTGAGTAACCTACAAGAGAAAAATTCAAACATAGCGATTAATCAATCCAGTGCAGCTAAGTTTGTAGCCAATGATAATTATCAAACAACTGAAGTCGGGTTAAGCTTTAAGCAAGGTAATTTAAAAGTTACCAGTAACTTAAGTAATGGTGTTAGAACACCGACATTATACGAATTATTTGGTGATAGAGGCTCCTTTAAGGGTAATGATAATTTATTGCCAGAAGAAGCAAAAACACTCTCAATGGGGGGGCAGTACCTTTACAAAAGTTTGTCTATATCTTCATCTATTTACCAACAAAAATTAGAAAATTCAATTGTCGCCATTTTTAACTCAAGTAATGTCGGTAGCTATAGAAATGTCAGTAATGCAGACTTGTTAGGCATTGAAATTCAAACAAATTATCAATTATTAACACAATTATCTTTCGCGCTACAAGCCAATATTATAGACAGTGAAACCACATCAAAATTTGTCGCATTTAATAAGAAGAAACTACCTGGTATATATCATCAACAGTACAGCGTAGCGTTGAAATACAAGGTGAATTCCGCATGGAACATGTCATTTAAAGTAAGTAAAGATAAAGACTTGTACTTCAATCTCATTAACAGAATTCAAAATAATAACGGTCATGTAGGTAATGGTAATCCAGCCAACCGCACCGTATCAGATTTTTCAGTCAACTGGAAAAAAGGCAAACATAGAATATCTTTTGCCGCCAATAATTTATTTAACGACAAATACCAAGATCTTGCGAATAGAACATCGCAGGGTCGTAGCTTAAAAATAAAATACACAATTAAGGGATTTTAAATGTTAACTAGCTTTAAAAAACACATATTACCATTAAGTTTAGTACTGAGCACTGTTGCTCTTGCAGGCTGTGGCGGAAGTTCAAAAAGTAATGTCGCACCAATAGTTACCGGCGCAAGTAGCCCAACGATAGAAGAAAACACAACATCAGTTGGCACCTATAATGCTACTGATGCCGATGGAGACGCTATCGTACTTTCACTTACGGGTGATTCAAGTGGTTTATTTAGCATCACACAAAGTGGTGAATTAAGCTTTATAGATGCTCCTGATTTTGACAGCGGTGAAGTCGGTCCTTTCGCTGTCACAATTGTTGCAACGGATGACAGTAAAAAGAACTTAACCGGTGAATTGGCTATTCAAGTGAGTGTCGGTGATGTGAAAGACACACCATCATTCGCGGTTGTTCAAACAGTTGCACCTGATTTTTCAGGCTCTGAAGTTGTGACCTTAGACCCAATTACAGAGCAAGTCACCAAAGGCTATTATATTAAAGATGCCTCTGACTATACTGTTCGTAGCTACAATAAAGACGTTTTTCACATTGGCCGTTATAACATTGATTCTATTTCAAAATATAATGCTGATGCCCTTGATACAGAAGTTTGGTCATATACAACCCAAGATACCGGCGATTCAAATACTCGTAATCCCTATGACTTAGTGTCGGTCAATGAAAGCAAAGCTTATCTTTTACGTTACGGTTCAGACAAAGTTTGGATTGTTAATCCTCAGGCAACACAATTTGAAGATTTCAAATTGGGTCAATTAGATCTATCTAGCTACATCGCTGATAACAATAGTAATGGCACACCAAACCCTGCCTCAGCGACAATTGCCGACGGTAAACTGTTTATTGCTATGCAACGTTTATCAGACTCTTTTTCACCAAACACAGCTTATGTAGCCGTTTTTGATACAGCGACAGACCAAGAGATTGAAACAAATGCTGATGAAAATGATAATCTTAAAGGTATTCCGCTTCAAGGCTTAAACCCACTGGGTCATAGTATAGTGAGTCAAGGCGATACGGTATATGTTACAACACGTAACTCATATAGCAGTGCTGACTTAACCTCTAGTCGCATCGAAGCGATAGCGACAAGTGATTATAACTTGAGCAGTGTTTTATCTGCTGCAGATATTGAAAATAATACCGGTGCTTATATTGGTTCAAGCGTCGTTGTATCCGAAACAAAAGGCTATTTTGTTGCCAGTGAAACATTTTTTACGCCAAGTTATTATGAGCTTTCAACGGTATATACCTTTAACCCGACAACGGGTGTTATTGCTAATGAAAAGGTAGCGGCTACTGGCACCGAACAAATTAGCTATATTGCTTTAGATGCTGCCAACTTTCTTTGGCTTAGCGTAAGCAATCCAGAGAAGCCAGGCGTTGATGTTATAAATACTGAAACTAACCTTAAAGTATTTCCAAGACTTGCAACAGAATTAAACCCATCTGCAATTGCCTTTATTGAATAAGATTATCTTAAAGGTAAGACATTAAAAAATAATTTGATTTAGGGCACATATTTATGTGCCCTTTTTTATTTTTTCTCAGTGCTATATTAAGTTTAGTTAACGCACAATATTAAAGGGTTTAATTGCATTCATCTGTCTGAGTTCGAGAACGACCTTATTGGACGTCATATCAAGTGTCACTTGCTGTTAGCCGGCCAATAACTTGTTGAATCTTATATCATAGCAATTACGTCTGCAGAACTAATGCAGTAGCTAAACTCAGCAGGTATTTTTTGTTATATCACTTTGCTATTTAAGATGAATAACCTGCGGTGATATGACTCGTAGCTCGATGTAATATGAGAAGTCTAATTCATCAAGACTTTATCGTGTAATGACAGCATATTGGACTTAAATTAAGCTCAATAAAAAGCATTACTTTCCGTGGTAATTACCATTGCTGGGGCTGCGCAAAATTATCATTGGCTTAGCCTTTAATTTACTTAACTGATAGATAAATCATCAATCAGCTCAGTAAATTGAACCGCTATCTTTGCTGATCAATTTTTTCACACATATCTGCAACACCACTTAACATTCTGGTACTGAATCTATGTAATAAATCTGCATCAACGTGAATAAACTTATTGTTTTTCACCGCGGGTATTTCTGGCCATTTTTGCCAGTCAATAATGGGTTGTGGTTTATCGGAGTTTTCATCCGGTAAAATCATTAAGTGCGGCTGGGCAACAATAACGTTTTCTGTGCTTATCTTTGGATAAGGCGTCGGGTTATCCTTAAAAACGTTCACTCCCTGGCACACTTCAATTAACTGATTTATCCAGGTTGTGCCATTAATGGTCATCATTGGCTCTGACCACAGTTGATAAAAAACGGGGATGGCTTGCTTAGTTTTATTATCGAGACGTAATTTTTTTAAACGTTGCTCATAAGCTAACGCGACACTTTCTGCTTGCTGTTGATGTCCGGTTAAACCGCCAAAATAACGTAATTCAGTGGCAACATCCGCAATATCTACCGGATTACTAAAAACAATTTTTAGTCCTAAGCGTTTCATTTTATCAATGTCACTTTGCGAGTTGCCTGACTTCCAAACAATAACTAAATCAGGATTCAATGCCAATAATTTTTCTATTTGCATGCCGTGATAGCTGCCAACACGCGGAATATCTAGCGCCGCTTTAGGGTAATCGGAATAGGCAACCGCACCGACTATTTTATCGCCAGCACCAATATCAAATAACATTTCAACAATATGTGGCGCTAAGGCAACGATGCGCTTTGCCGATTGCTCAGCAAAACTTTTACTGGGTATGACTATCAGCAATAAGCTTATTACGGCGAAGGATATAAATCTTTTTGTCATTTTATTAAGCCTTTTACTTTTTAAGAGGCGCTTTTCAAGCACTAGGGTGTGGTCGTTTTGCTGTTGTTAATAATATCTTCAATCGCTGATATTTTTAGGTATTGCTGGCAAACATTAGCCAAACGTTCAAGCTGTTGCTCACGGTGTTCATCAAGATTAATCGTCCGCTGGATGTCATTGTTACTGTCTAACCAGTCAACTAATAATTGTGTCGCAGCTCCTTCATCAAAAATACCATGTAGGTAAGTACCCGCTATTTGATTATCATTTGAAACACAACCATCACTGGTCTGATTGTCACTTTTATTGAACAACAGAGGCACAGGCGTTTTATTATCAATAGCCGTCATGGTAGAAACACCACAATGAATTTCATAACCTTTGACCTGACAACTTTTACTGCCCAAGGTCATAGTGGCAGAGACTTGTGCTAATTTTTTTTCTGCGGTTAATTCAGTGGTAAGTTCGAGTAAACCTAAACCCGTTATAGCCTCAATCGTTGACTCAATACCTTCAGGATCGCTGATAGTTTGCCCAAGCATTTGATAGCCACCGCAAATACCAAACACTTTACCGCCGTAGCGCAAATGACGTTCTATATCGCTTTGCCAATCTTGTTCTTTAAGAAATTGCAGATCAAAAATAACATTTTTACTGCCGGGTAAAATCACTAAGTCACAATTGTTTATCCGCTCGCCCATTTTGACATAACGTAAATTTATTTCAGGGTTTAAACGTAACGTATCAAAGTCGGTATGGTTACTTATGTGCGGTAATAACGGTACAACAATATTTATTTTGGCTTGTTCAACCTTGTTTTCAATCGCAACTGCATCTTCGGCGTCAAGTGCTAAGTCGTGTAAATAAGGTAATACCCCTAATACTGGCTTACCCGTTTTCTCTTCTAACCAATCAAGTCCAGACGTTAATAAGTTAATGTCTCCACGAAAGCGATTAATTATAAAACCTTTCACGCGTTTTTGCTCTGAAGGTGATAATAGCTCGAGTGTCCCCACTAAGTGAGCAAAAACACCACCCCGATCGATATCAGCAACGAGGATCACTGGACAATCAACGGCTTCGGCATAACCCATATTAGCAATATCATTAGCGCGTAAATTTATCTCTGCGGGGCTACCTGCCCCTTCAACCATTAGCAGCTTAAACTCTTTCGCTAAACGGTGATGTGATTCGAGGACAGCGTCCATCGCTACTTTTTTATAGTCGTGGTAGCTGGTCGCCTCCATATTTGATATGGCTCGACCATGAACAATCACTTGTGCCCCCGTATCGCTATTGGGTTTAAGTAATATCGGATTAAAATCAACACGTGGTGCAATCTTTGCGGCCACTGCTTGTAGTGCTTGCGCCCGACCAATTTCACCACCATCACTAGTAACAGCACTATTTAAAGCCATATTTTGTGGCTTAAACGGTGCTACTTTATAACCTAAATTTACAAATACTCGGCATAAACCAGCCACCAAGGTACTCTTTCCAGCGTCAGAGGTGGTGCCCTGCACCATTAATGTTTTCATTAATTTTGTTGTTCCGATATTTTACTTATCAACGCGTCACTTTTTAATGTTAGTGGTAATCCAGCGATAACAAAATCGACTTGCTTGGCTAATGTAGCTAGTTCTTGATGCAGCCAACCTGCTTGGTCGACAAATTGTCGCGACAGCTCGCCCATAGGCACAATGCCATGCCCGACCTCATTACTAACAAAAATAAGTTTTTTTGATTGATAGGCGTTGGTATCGCTAATAAATAGCGTTATAAATTCGATAAACAGTGACTTTTGCTGGCGATAAAACTCGCTATCTTGATGGCATAAACAATTACTTAACCAAAGTGTTAAGCAATCAACCAGCACACAATCACTGCTTTGCAACGCTTGTTGAAGTGCCTCAGCTAAATACAACGGCGATTCAAGAAGTTGCCAATGTTGAGGACGTTCGCCTTGATGCTGTAAAATACGTGCGCTCATTTCCTCATCATGGGCTTGCGCCGTAGCGAGATAACATATCGTTAGCCCTGCTGATTCAGCCTGTTTGGCAATATTTTCGGCGAGGCTCGACTTTCCTGAGCGTGCTCCGCCTAAAATTAGATGAAGTGTATTAGCATCACTAATTTTCATAGGCCTGCCTCCGTCAAAAATGTTGTCGCTGGAGATGCTAAGACCAGTAAAATAGTATAAACCGCCACTTCTAAAATTTGTTGCGCAGCTCCTAAACAATCACCAGTAAAACCACCTAATTGACGATTAAACCAAAATATTAATAAAAGACGCATTAGCCATAAGCCCCCTATTAGTACTAAACAATGCACGGCTGGTAATAAGCTAAACATCACCACCGCTGCGGTAATTAATAAGATTAACAAGCCTTTTAGAGATAAATGCTGCGCTAAAGGTTTAACTTTTGATTGTGCATCTTCGCTGACATAAGCCATGCTAAAGATTAAACTGGTACTGACGGCTCGGCTTAAGGTATGCGCTATAATCAATGCCACAAAAAGTGCTAATAAAGGATTGCTGCTATGGCTACTTAATAACACTAAACTCTGATATTTGATCATTAAAATGAAAAATAAGCTGGCTGCGCCATAAGTCCCTAAACGGCTATCTTTCATAATGTTTAGCTTTTGTTCAACGGTCCAACCACCACCAAAGCCATCCCAAACATCAGCCCAACCATCTTCGTGAAAAGCGCCGGTAAGCAATAAGCTCGCCGCCATAGAAATAAGTACCGCTAAAGAAATGGGTAAAAAGCTCGCCAACAACACTAAAATAGAGGCGGTGATCACACCAATAAACAAACCAATTAAGGCAAAATATCGGCTCGCTTGATGAAGCATTTCAGGTTTTACCACCTCAGGTAAACGCACCGGTATACGAGTAAAAAAACTTAAAGCAAGTAACAACAAATAGTATTGTTGTTGGCATTGTTGCCAGCGTGATTGCTTAGTCATTTAATCTTCAGCTTTGTTAGTGTTAGCACCAGTAACATCGGTCACTTGCGCCTGAGTAAAGCTTGCCATATCATTATAAAAAGCCACAGCCGCCTGAATTAATGGCAGTGCTAATGCCGCGCCTGTGCCTTCCCCTAAGCGTAAACCTAAATTTAATAGCGGCTTAACCTGCAAATGGCTAAGCATTTTTTGATGACCTTGCTCACCCGAGCAATGGGCAAAAATCATATAATCTTTAACATTTTTATTAATACTGATAGCGAGCATAGCGGCGGCAGTACAAATAAAACCGTCAACAACAACAAGCATTTTTTGTTCGGCCGCCGCTAACATAGCGGCGGTAATTTGTACGATTTCAAAACCACCTAAAGATGCTAAAATTTCTTTAGGGCTGCTGAGACTTCCTTGATGAAGCACTAATGCTTGCTCAATGACCTGTTGTTTGATTTTTACTATTTCATCACTAACGCCAGTACCTCGTCCAACACATTCACTGGCTGGAATCCCCATAACAGCCGCCATAATAGCTGCGGCAGAAGTGGTGTTACCAATTCCCATTTCACCAAAAGCGATTAAGTTACAGCCTTTTTCATGAACTGATTTGACCAAAGCAGTCGCTTTTTCAAAACCGAGTTCAACTTGCGCTAGACTCATCGCTGGTGCGATATTTAATGGTGCGGTGATATTGCCTAAACGTTGATTGATAACGCCTGAACAATTATCAATTGGCGATAAAATACCCGCATCTACCACACTTAACTGCCAACCAAGCTGCTTACAAAAGACATTAATCGCCGCGCCACCGCTGGCAAAATTAGCCACCATTTGTGAGGTCACTTCACTCGGTGCAATAGAAACACCTTGCGCTGCGACACCGTGATCACCGGCAAATATAAATAAACTAGGATGTTTTATACTCAATGATTGTCGGTCAATATTTACTGTTGATAACTGCACAGCGGCAATAATTTTAGCGGTATCTTCTAGTTGGCCTAATGCGCCGAGTGGTTTAGTTTTTCCATCGATAGTCGACTGGATCTGTTGATTAAACACATCAGTTACTTTTTTAATAGCAAAGTTCATCAATAGCTCCTTTAAGCTTTATTTTTGCGAAAGTACAACAAGGATAAAAAGAATAAGCTCCCCAAAGCAGAAGTGATAACACCTACGGGTAGCTCTTGGTTTTCTAGTACAACTCTCGATAATACATCCACCCAAATCATAAAAATACCACCGACTAAAGCCGTTAACATAATGCCAAAAACAGTACCTTGAGAAACAAAAAATCGTACAATATGGGGTATCATCAAGCCAACAAAGCCTATACCACCACACAAAGAGACTAACGTTGCGGTGATCAGTGAACTCAGTACCAACATCACTAAGCGAAAGCGGTTAACATTAATACCTAAGGTTGTAGCACTTTCATCGCCTAACAACATTGCATTCAGTTGGCGTCGATACGCTAACATCATAATGACACAGCTAATAATAACGACCGCGGGAAACCATAAAATAGACCATTGCGCACGCGAAAAACTGCCCATAGTCCAAAATAATATCGCCGTAACCGCTTGTGGATCGGTATGATAAAGTAACAAGCTAGTAAACGAGCTGAACAAAAACGATAACGCTACGCCAGCCAATAGCATAGATTCAACTTGTTGACTTTGCCGACGACCAGAGATCATTAGCAACATTAGCATCGCCACTAAACTGCCCGCAAAAGCCGCGACAGGTGTTACAACAGAAATAGTGCTGCCCAATAAAACAATAGATATAACGACTCCTAAAGAAGCCCCTGAAGAAATACCAAAAAGATAAGGGTCGGCTAATGGATTTCGCGTTACCGTTTGTAAAATCAGCCCAGAAACCGCTAAGCCACAACCCGCTAAAAAAGCTAAAATAGCGCGCGGCATACGTAATTCCCAAATAATACGCTCATAAAAAATCACCTCGCTCGCGTCTTTATCTGTGGATAAACTAGCCAGTAGACTCGAAGTAACATCGCTAAAACTAATATCTGCAGCACCTAAAGATAACGACGCAATAAAGCTGATAACACCAAAAGCTAAGGTCAGAAAAATAATCCACGAATGATTGACCTTAAACATGAGGTAACGCTCTACTTTCTGCCGTTTTTTCTTGAGTATCGTAGCCATAGAAATAAGAAATATGAGGAACCTTATGTTGTGGATGAAGAGAGACTTGCGCGCAGACACCAAATACATTTGATAACATTTCAGAGGTGATCACCGCTTGTGGTGACCCTTGCTCAACCAGTTTACCTTTATCTAACACCAGCAGTTGATCGCACATCGCACTGGCAAGGTTTAAATCATGAAAAGACGCAATAACCGTGATGCCTAGCGATTTAGCTAATTCAATAACCTGAATTTGGTAGCGAACATCAAGATGACTGGTTGGCTCGTCCATAATAAGTAAGCTGGGCGTTTGCACTATAGCACGAGCTATAAGTGCGCGTTGTTTTTCTCCACCGGATAAATGTTCAAAATTTTGTAAGTTTTTATCCACTAAGCCAACTTGCTTAATAGCACGGTCTATCTTAAGTCGGTCGCTGGCTTGTTCACGGGTAAATAGACCTTTGTGTGGCAGTAAACCCAGCGCAACAACGTCATGAACAGTTAAGTTAAAATGGGTGGGTGTTTCTTGTAAAACTACAGCGATATCTTGAGCATATTGATAGGCGTCATACTTTTGCCAAATATCTTTTTGATTAAATTGCACCAAACCAGAATCAGGTTTTACGTAACGATATAAGCAGCGAAGTAAGCTAGACTTTCCGGCACCATTAGGCCCTAAAATACCAGTAAAACTGCCTTTTTTAATGGTGAAAGAAATATCATCTAAAATAAGTTGGCTGTCGGCATGCCAAGAAAGATGCTGCACTGAAAGCAATGCGGTATTAGCGGTATTTATTGATGAGGATTGATCCTGGCTACTATTCAAAAATTGCTACTCACATACTATTGACACTTAAGGAGCATCAAACAGAGCACAATCAATCTCTTAGTATATGAAAAACTCAAGAGTCGACAATACAATGTTCGAGTAAACCCGCTCGACTTTGTTGGTTTTGCCTGTCATTTTGATAGGCAAATGACTCTAAATTAATGGGTATCCTGACTTAAGCTTTATGGTTATTAACTACCACTAAAAGGCTTTTACAGTTGCGGGTACAGTTGCGGTTTTTCACCACATTCCCACATTAAAAATGAGTTATATAATTTTGTTTGGAGATTATCGTCTGCTCACTAAAAATAGCAAGGTTTAATTGCCAATAACACCGAATTCATTGACTTATCGAGGTAACTTATCACCACACTATTTTTGGCCAATCAACGCCACTATCATCAGTATAAATATTAACTTTAACTAGCCCTGCATAAGGAATATCAATATGACTCATGTGAACCGTGCCCGGCATAGGCAAATTAAGTACACGCGCAATTAAGTGTTTGATAACACCACCATGCGCAACTACCAAGGTATTTCCTTCGGGTGCGTCTGCGAGCCATTCTTGCCACCAAGTATCGACACGCTTAACAAAATCAGCCATAGCTTCACCATTAGGCACAGTATGCTGCCAAGGGTTTTGCCAAAAATCACCCAGTGAAGGCTGCAGAGCACTGGCTTTTATCTGCCACAAGGCTTGATAGGTTTGTCCATCCCAATCACCAAAATTCATTTCTTTAAGGTTATCGCTTAATTGGAGATTAATGCTGTATTTTAATGAGTATGCTTTGGCAAACACCTGACAACGTTGCAAAGGTGAACTGATACAAAAGGATATCTCTGGTAATTTTTGGCTAACGTCCCACAGCTGTTGCAAGCCATTTTCAGAAAGTGCGACATCTGTTTTACCGGCTAAAATACCCGGTGTAGCAATTTCACCATGGCGTAATAAATATAAAGTCCGCTGTAGCAAAGCATTACCTCTTAATATATATAGTGTAAAAAAGCATAGCGTAACCTTAAATTCAACATTGCGTAAGTACTATGACAAATAGCTGTGCACTTATAAACAACAGCACAGGAGTCAATGTTGTTCACTTTAGCGAAAGTGAGCACTTAACTATCTTGCCATTTAGCCTCTCGTTAACCGAAGAAGCGCACGTTTTAACCTCTTCCTTTCCTTTCATGATGAGGCCTAGATTTAAAGCTGAAATACCTGCTAATTCGTTTGGATCTTGTGATACTGGTGGAAACCAAGGTGGTCCTCCCCCTTAATACTTTAATGTAATAGCAAGAAGTGCCTAAATTCATCTATAAAAAAGCCGCTCAGTTTACCTGAACGGCTTGGCTAATTTAAATATGTTTAACTTTACTATTTAATTAGAAACTATAACGAGCAGTCAGTGTAATTCTACGTGGAGCTTGGTAGTTTACCGGTGTCGTATAGTTAGGGTTAGGCAGTCTCGATGAAGCCGAGCCTACGTCACCTGTTTCATTGTATTCAGTGACTTCTTGAAAGTTAAAGGCATTTCTGACATTGACTTTCACGGTTAAGCCATCAACATATTCCGGCTTATATGTTAAACCTAGGTCAACATTTTTAACCCATGGAGTACGGCCTTGATCGCCACGATTACCTAAGACACCACCACAGTAAAACGATGAAGCACCGTAATTAGCTAAACCGCCAGCATCAACACCTAACTCATCTCTAAGTTCGTCAAGCGGAATAAAACCAACACAGTTTCTTGGACGACCAGATTGTAAACTGAAATTAGCAGATACTGAAATCTCATCATTAACTTGGTATGCACCAAAAGCTTTAAAGGTGTGACGACGATCATTGGGTAAAGCACCATAGGCACCATGCTGAAATAATGCATTATCAATGTCTTGTGTTAAACCTGCATCCTCTTGCTCTAGAGTCGAGTTAACATAACCTTCTGAGTTACCTTCACTTTTAGCTAAAGTATAAGAGCCCTGCAAGAACCAACCGTCAGCAAAAGGCTTCTCGAAAGTGAATTCTAAAGCTTTATAAGTACGTTTGTATTTTTCTAGGCCGAAGTATTCTTCAGGAACACTTTCTACGTCGTAATTACCGTCATTGTTAAGATCCAGCGCAATAGAAAAATCATTACCTGGGTTCATCATCATACAGCCAGCCATTGATTTATAATCGAAATCATTATAACCATTGTCTGTTGCATAATCGATAAATGGCTGATGAGAACAGTAATCATCCATGCCATCTTTAACTTCACGGTAAATAGCCTTGGCACCTAAAATCCAGTCATCAACCTGCTGTTGATAGCCAAGAATAAATTCATCTTGATGCATAGGTTTTAAGTTTGTTGCCGCTACGGTTCTTGAATCAGGCGCTTTCTCATCACCGTTAGAGTTTCTTGTACCAATAGCGTCGCCCACTTTATCAGGAGCAGCAGTGATTGGATTTTCATCAGCACTGTCTACATAAAAGTACTCTTCATAGCTCCATTCAGTGCCTGCAGCACGAATATTTGTATTAGCCGCGATTGGCATAAAGTAACGCCCGGCAGTACCGAAAAGTTTTTTGTTACCATCGCCATCCATATCCCAAGAGAAGCCCAAACGCGGCGCCAATTCACTGTCAGATTTAACAAATGAATCGCCATCACCGTTGCGGTTTTCAAAGCCTTCAGAACGTAAACCTAAGTACACCATCCACTCATCAGTAACTTGCCAAGTGTCTTCTATATAAAATGCTGTGTTTTCAACTTCATAAGAAGCAGAACCCGTATTACTTTCTCTATGGCGAATATATTCTTCACCTGCTGTTACAAATGCACCATTGACGCTTTGTCCGCCTGCTCCGTCAACATCTTGAGCTACATGCCAGCGCCAGTATTCGCCACCTGTAAAGGTAGTGCCTCGTTTAGTCGAGGTAAATTTCTCTTGGTCATAACCGACACGAAGTGTATGTTCACCTAGAATCCATTCTGCGCCTAAACGTAAAGAGTCGCGTTCATCAGTATCAGAAGCGATCCCAGCTTCAGGCACAGTACTTTGGCCTTGAGCAATACCCCAACAACCAATGCTTTGTGAACTTGAAGGTGTTTCACGGCGATCGAATACTAACTCACATTCAGCGCCAGGGCCGATATCAGGGTTACGCGTTTCTAGTTCATTGGTCATGTTGCCCCAAAGAACACTTACTGAGAAATCATCAGTTAAAAATCCGGTATAGTTAACGATAGTAACATCGCCACCTTTGGTGATCTCATAAGGGTCAGCAGCTTCACCATGAGTCCCAGTGTAATACATACCTTCAGGGTTACTGTATGAGGTAAATTCTTGTGTTTCTTCATTATCGATGTAAGTCATCTCTAATAAATGGTCGTCTGAGATATTCCAATCAAGCTTTAACAAGTACATTGGTGAGTCGTCTTTCATTGTCTCACTTGTTTGTTTGCCAAAGGTATTGCTTTCATCATCTTGGCCTTCAAATAAGCCAAAAAAGAATAGTTTATCTTCAACAATAGCGCCTGATGCATAGGCATTATAGGATAAAGAGTCAAATTCATTAGCTGAGCGGAATGAAGAATAACGGTTAGAGTATTCTAAATCAGGATCGCGAGAAGTAACATCTTTGCCATCTTCTCTAAAACTTGCTGGCGTAGATTCAATTGAGCCACCAAATTTCCATTCATTTGAACCACGTTTAGTTACTAAACTAACAACGCCACCTAATGAACGACCGTATTCTGCGCCATAACCACCGGTGCGAACTTGTTGCTGTGAAACAGCATCATAAGGAAGGTCAGCAAAAGAGGTAAAGTTACGAATATTAGTAACATCGAAACCATTAATAAAATAACCATTTTCAGCAATTGACGAACCACCAAAAGAGGCCGTATTACCATTTCCTAAACCAGAATCACCTGCTGTTGCTCCAGGAGCTAACAAAGCAACTGATGTCAAATCTCTTGCTACCGGTAATAAGTCTATTTGCTCAGCAGTAAAGACTGAAGTCGATTCTACCGATGTGGTATCGATACTAACTAAAGAATTACCCACAATAGAGATAATTTCAGAAACTTCTGTAAAATCAACATTACTGCCCTTACCAATAGCGACTAAGATGTTTCGAGTATCTACACCATTGTCGACAGTATATTTGCCTGTCGGCAACTTAGAAAAGTTAAAACGGCCATCTTCACCAACAACAACAACGCGTTTAAAACCTGTCGCTGGGTTCTGAATTGTTACACTTTTACCCTGAATGGCTTTACCGTAAATAGAGCCACTAACATTATCGGCAAAAGTCATCGGAGACGCAGCTAAACATGCCCCAACTGCGATAGCAGCTAACGAGCGATTAAAGCTTCGCTTTATATTTGAATTTTTCATTATTATGTTTATCTCCAGTATTTAATAATTATTATTTGAACAAACCAAAAATGTTACAAAAAAGTAACACCTTATTGCATTCTTACCCAAACAAAGTGACTTTACAAGCATAGTACGAAAAAAGCTGTAGAAAGTACTCAGCAGAATACTCTGATACTGTTGGCATTAGGATAACTTTGATTACCGCTATACAATTTTATTAGCATCTAGATTAAAAAGTTAATATTTACCTTTATTAACAACAAGCTAATAAATATTTAGACGCAGTTGTTTAATAAAAATAATAAATTTTTATTAAACAACTGAAAAAATACCACATAAAAATCAACTTCAACGATTGTAAAAGCAATGAAATTATGGATATTAGAGTTAAAACCCCACTAAACTTCACACTTAAAAATAACATCCTCGTACTTTTAACAAAAAAATAACAATTAGGTAAAATCCGATAAAAAGACAAAATATAAAACTAGTGTAAAGTGTGAAATCAAATCACATGCTTTCAATAAGTCAATTATCTCTTAAACAGAGTTGAGTGTAATTTAGAAAGTAGACATTGATAAACAGAAATAGGGCATTGATTGACGAACGTCATTCAATGCCCTATTCTTTAAATATCAAGGATTTAAATTATTAATATATTCAATTAATAATTTTGGAAAAAAACAACATAAAATATTAAGTGATTTCCTAATAAAGCTTACAAACTGGTTTCAAATCTCTCCCCATTTCGCTTCACGTTTATCAAAAAAAGCACAAACACCTTCCTCACATTCCTCTGAAAGCATCGCTGCAACCATGCTTGCGCCAGCATGAGCAAAAGCAGTTTCAATTGGCATTTCTAGTTGCTGATAAAAGGCTTCTTTACCCGCTTTTATACCGATGGCAGATTTACTGGCAATTTTTTGTGCCAGCTTTTCTGTTTCTTCCAATAGAAAATCAGTAGGTACTGCACGATTAATTAAACCAAAACGTACCGCGTCTGCTGCTGAAAAAAGATCGCCTGTTAACGCTAATTCCATAGCATGTTTGCGGTGAATATTTCTTCCAATGCCTACCAAAGGTGTACTACAAAAAGTACCGATATTAACGCCAGGGGTACAAAACTTAGCATTTTCACTGGCAATCGCTAAGTCACACATTGACACTAACTGACATCCAGCTGCTGTTGCAGTGGCTTGCACACAAGCAATAATTGCTTTGGGTGATTTTACTAATGACATCATCATGTCTGCACAACTATTTAAAACGTCGTTAACACGCTGTTCGCGCGTTAACGGGTCATCTAACGTTCTACCACTCATTTCTTTTAAGTCATGACCTGCCGAAAATACTTTACCAGAGCCGGTGATCACAATAACTTTTACTTCACGGTCATTGTTCGCTAAGGTTATTGACGATTTCAGTGCCGAGATCATGGCTGAAGAAAGTGGATTTCTTGCTTCAGGTCTATTTAATGTTAGCCATAGCACTCGACCTGACATCCGAGATAAAACATAGGGCTGTGCTGAGTTACTCATCACTTTACCACCATAGTTGCGGGCATTTTTACAGCGATCACCGTCCCTTTTGCACAAGTAACCCCCTTAGCTGAGACAGTAACTTCTACGATTATTTTTCGTTCTTTTACTTCAACAAATGTGCCTATTAGTTCAAGTTCAACCGCCTGAGGCGTTGGCGCTAGATAATTAATATTCAGCGCAGCAGTAACAAAACGTAGCGCAGGAGAGCTGCCCATTTCTCGATCTTCACACTGATACGCCATGGCAGAGGCACTTCCTGTGCCGTGACAATCAATTAATGACGCAATTAGACCACCATAAACAAAACCAGGGATCGCTGTGTGGTAAGGCTCAGGGGTAAAATGAGCAATTGTTTTCTCACCAGACCAATAACTTTTTAACTGATGCCCCTCGGGGTTATTGGTGCCACAACCATAACAATGACTTAAATCGTCTGGGTAACACGCTTGAAATGCTTTGCTGTTCATATTTATTCCTTAAATTAAGAGAGCGTTCTCAAATCATCAATAACTTTGCCATCATCTTTTAATTGCTTTAGTGGTAATAATTCCACATTACCTGATAATTTGGTAATAGACTTTAGGCTTAACGAAATAGCTAATACCAGCGCGGCTTCTTGCTCAATCGAATAGTTTTCATGGTTAATTTCACATTGTAAAAGCATACTGTCATTAAAGTTTTCACTGGTGATCAACAAACGAACCTTAGCAATTTCAGTATGGGCTTGGCGTACTCGTTCAATTTGAATAGGATGTACAAACATCCCTTTTATTTTAGCGGTTTGATCAGCACGACCTAACCAGCCTTTAATACGTTTATTGGTGCGACCACAGGCACTTACTCCTACTTTTATGGCTGATAAATCACCGGTTGCAAAACGAATTAGTGGGTAATCTTTATTAAAATTAGTGATGACCACTTCACCTACTTCACCATCAGGCAAGGGCTCTGTTGTGCCCGGCCTGACAATCTCAACAATAATATCTTCAGCAATAATTAACCCATCAGACTGCGCACTTTCATAAGCAATTAAACCCACATCTGCTGAGGCATAGGCTTGCAAAGTTTCAACCCCTCGTGCTTGTAATTCACCTCGCAAGCCCTCGGGTAAAGCCTCACCCGTTACTAAAGCTTTAGAGATACTAGAGATGTCTCTATTTTGTTGTTGAGCTTTATCTAATAATATTTTCAAGAATGAGGGTGTGCCGCAATAGCCTGAGGGCTTTAAATTTTCAATTATCTCAAGTTGCTGTTCCGTTTGTCCTGGCCCCGCGGGTATAACAGCACAACCACAAGCTTTCGCGCCCGAGTCCATAATAAAACCGCCCGGCGTAAGATGATAAGACAAGCAATTTTGTATACGGTCTCCTGCGCGAAAACCAGCCGCATAAAAGGCACGACCCATTCGCCACCAATCATTACCATCACCTTCTGGGTCGTTTATCGGCCCTGGTGATTGAAAAATTCGCCCAATATTAGCTGACTTAGCATCTAGACCCGCAAAAATAGGTTGTGCTTGTTGCAAAGCAATTAAGTCTGATTTATGCATTATCGGCAATGAAGCAAGTAAAGCTCTAGAGCTTATTTTTTCAAGGGTAATATCAGCCAGCTTATCTTGGTAATACGGGCATTGGCTTTGAGCAAACAGAAGTTGCGCGGGTAATTGCCCAAATAATGTGTTTTCTCGCTGCAGTTCACTTTGGTGTTCTTTGTCATCATAGAAGCTATTCATATCGTTGTTCATTCCTTAATATTATTTGCGGGTCTTATTATTGAAAAAATCACAACCAACGTTTACGACGCTTATAAGACTTAAGATTCTTAAAGCTTTTGCGGTTTTCATTACCACCGCCTAAGTAGAATTCTTTTACATCTTCATTATTTAGCAATTGATCTTGCGTGCCATCAAGCACTATTTTTCCTGACTCCATAATGTAGCCATAGTCTGCTGCTTTGATCGCGTAATTGGCATTTTGCTCAACCAGCAGCATAGTAATACCTTGGTCACGATTGATTTTTCCAATAATATCGAACACTTCTTTCACTAAAAGTGGTGACAAGCCCATGGAAGGTTCATCAAGACAGATCATTTTAGGGCGCGCCATTAATGCTCGACCTATCGCTAACATTTGTTGCTCTCCTCCTGACAAATAACCTGCTAATCCGGTACGTTCTTTTAAGCGAGGAAAATAGTTATAGACCATTTCGATATCTTGATTAATTTTTTTGTCATTGCGGGTATATGCGCCTAATTTTAGGTTTTCAAGTGACGTCATATCTTCAATAATACGTCGGCCTTCCATTACCTGAAATAGACCACTGCGCACTACGTCTTCAGCATTTTTACTGTCAATACGCTCCCCCATAAAGGTAATGTCGCCGCGAGTAACTTCACCTTTTTCACTTTTCAACAAACCTGAAATCGCTTTTAAAGTGGTCGATTTACCAGCACCATTTGGCCCCAATAAAGTGACGACATCCCCCTCAGGAACATCTAACGAAACTCCGCGTAAAACTTGAATGACGTCATCGTAAACAACTTCAATATTATTCACTGACAATAGCGGTTTAGCTGTTGCTATTTTAACTGCAGGTTGTGACATAAATACTCCGTAAAACTTCATAAAGACAGACGCTTAATTATTTCCTGCCTTTATGAGGCTAAAATAAATAAAAACTAATGAAAATTAGTAACCTAACCAATCATCACGACGATCTAAAGTAACCGACGTCACTTTTTCAATTTTTATATCACCGTCGTTATAATTACCTTTATAGATGTTTACTTGGTTAACGCCTCGGTGGTCTTCATTAGTCCAGTTAGCGGCTAAACAAACGCCCTCTAAACCTTTTGGAACCCAGTCAGTATTTGCGTACATACCCTTTTTAATATTTTCGCCGGTAATGCCGCCATTGTCTTTCGCCCACTCCATCGCTTCTTTCATAAAGTAAGCAGAGCAAACACCGCGCATATAGTGATGTGAACGTGATTCATTTCCTGATTCATCAGACATTTTTGAAATTTCGCGTACTAATTTCATACCTGGGACGTCGTCTGTCCAAAAAGGTGTCATGGTGGGGAAGATATAATCTTTAATACCTGGTCCTGCCGCTTGGAAAACTTGTTTATCGCCTCCCCAGATATTCGACATAAATTGAATATCTGTGCCTATGGTATTACATGATTTAATCAAGGATTGAACTGACCCCCCTAAGTTACCTATGTAACCATAATTAGATTCTGAGCTTTTTAAACTCAGACACTGTGCTTTAAAGTCACCGGGCTTCATTGAAACAACAACCGGTGGTTGCACATCAAAACCGAGCTCTATCGCATATTCTGCACAAGCGGCTTTGGGTGCATTAGGGTAAGGGTGATTAGCACCAATATGGGTAAATTTAGGTTTGCCTGAGCTACCTTTTGTTTTCCAATCTTGTGCTGCCCATTGCACTAATCCCCGACAAGCGTCTGAGTATGAGGCGCCATAGAAAAAATTATAAGGTGCTGGTTTTTTAGTCTCTGGGTTTTTGCCTGTTGGGTCAGTTAAATGCCCAGAGTAGGAAGCTGAAAAAACAGGGACTTTGTCTTTAGCAACAAAAGAAATTAACGCTTCGGTGTCAGCAGTACCCCAACCTTGCATCGCGACCATTTGTTTACGTGACTTCCACTTTTTATAATTAGAAATGGCTTGTGGCACTTTATAAGCATAATCAACAGTTTCAAATTCAAGCTTGGTCCCTTTTATGCCGCCATGCTCATTAATATAGGCTAATGAATCACGTACGCCGTCAGCATATACTTTACCTACAAAAGCGGTTGGTCCAGACATATCAGCCAAATGCCCCACAAATACTGAATCTTCTGACATTGCTTGTCCACTTGATCCTAATACCGCACACGTAATAATTGAACGCACTAATAGTTTTTTCTGCATGGTAATAATCCTTTTGTAATGTGATTGGCTAATACAATTACTGTAGTTGCCATTATTATTTTTTAGTTTATTGAGCCAGCAAGTAAATCTCACTGGCTTTTTATTCTCCCTGATACTTAAGCTTTAATAAGCAAAAGGGTAAAATTTCCAGTAATTTTTAATTTGAGCCCAGCGATGCGCTAAACCTTCAGGCTCGAAGATTAAGAACAAGATAATCACTAAACCAATGGCCATTTCTTTAATGAAAGCTAAACCATCAATCACCATAGGAATATTTCCCCAAGTGGTTTCTTTCATCATGCCAACCCCACCAGCAAGAAATTCAGGTAATAACACCATAAAAATCACCCCCATCATGGTGCCTTTCACTGAACCTAAGCCGCCGATAATAATCATCGCTAAAAATTGAATGGAAAGAAAAATAGTGAAGCCTTCAGCCGACACATAACCTAAATAGTGCGCATATAACGCACCACCAATACCCGCATAAAAAGACGATATACCAAATGACAACAAACGATATTTATTTAATTTAACGCCCATTATTTCAGCTGATAAATAATGGTCGCGTACCGCAACAAAAGCTCGACCATCTCGACTTCTTATTAAATTACAGCCCCAAATAAACATAAAGACAAAAGCAAATAAAGCGATGTAGTAAAAGCTTTGGTCTGTATCAAAAGCGTAACCAAATAAATTAACAGGCTCTGCCATTGAACCTGAAGACCCTCCAGAAAACCAATCAGCTCGAGCAAAGAAATCTTGAAGAATAAACTGAGCAGACAGCGTTGCTATCGCAAGATATAAACCTTTAATTCTTGCTGCAGGCATACCAAACATCATGCCCACAGCCATCGTTAAAAACCCAGCTAAAGGTATACAGAGAAACACGGGGATCTCCATTGACATATTTAGCCAGGCTGATGCAAATGCACCAAAACCAAAGAACGCACCATGGCCTAAAGATATTTGCCCGGTATAACCAACCAAAATATTTAGTCCGAGTGCTGCAATGCCTAAGTACGACATTTGAATCAGTAAACTTAGAATATAACCATCAAAAAATAGCGGTACTGTAATTAAAAACGCGACAGCGATAATTGCCATAATTCTAATGTTTTTTGTTTCGAAAATAGTATTATCTTGTTTATAACTAGTGCGAAAATCTCCGCACGGGCGCATCGTTAAACTCGACATAATTTACTCCTTAAACTGGTTTGCTAAATGAGTGTTCTATTTAACTGCTAGCAACAACTCATTAATGAATAATCCTATCAATGGCTATATGCGTTCAATATCTTTTGTGCCGAATAAACCGTAAGGTTTAAACCACAAGATAATTAACAACACATAAAAAGGAGCGATGTCGTACATGTTGCCAATATGGAAGTATTGACTGTCAAAGAACTCAGCAACATTTTCTAAAACACCAATAAACAATCCACCAACGATGGCACCAACAATAGAGTCAAGCCCACCAAGAATTACCGCTGGAAAAACCTTAATACCCATAATAGATAACGAATCTGAAACACCGTTGACTAAGCCAATAACAATACCGGCAGTTGCTGACACCGTAGCAGCAATTCCCCAGCTCATCGCAAAGACGCTTTTTACCGATATACCCAAACTTTGAGCTACTTGTTGATCAAAGGCAGTCGCTCGCATCGCTAAACCATGTTTTGAATATTTGAAGAAAAAGAAGAAAGCCAACATCACAAATAAAGCAATACCGGTACTCAGCAAATAAGCCACTTCAACATTTAAACCAAATATTTCGATACTTTGCTTTTCAAAGACCTGTGGGTAACTTTGTGGGTTTAAGCCAAAAATCCACTTCATTAACGCTTGAAAGAACATGGACAAACCTATCGTGATCATAATGACTGAGATAATGGGCTCGCCGATCATCGGTCTAAGCACAATCATTTGCAGCAACACACCAAAACCTGCCATAAAAAATAACGTTAAGAAGAACCCAACGATAAAGGGCAGTTCCATGTAAATTAAGAATGCCCAACACACCCAAGCACCAATCAGTAAAAATTCACCTTGAGCAAAGTTAACTATTTGTGTTGATTTATAAACCAGCACAAAACACATCGCGACAACGCCATATAACAAACCGACAATCAGGCCATTAGTAATTAACTGAAATAGAAGTTCAAAATTCATGATGCTTTCCTCTGTTCATGTGCAGATGGGGCGCAGACATTGTTTTTATTAGATAATGTTGCGACCTTTAATTGAGTTTGGATACGCGTTTTACCGCCATCTTGGAAGGTGATCACCGTATCAACATCAACATATTCTTGGTCATCATAGATAGAGCTAATGATGTCGCCATACTTGTCAGCAATGACTGAACGCCTAACTTTTCGAGTACGTGTTAACTCGCCATCGTCTGCATCAAGTTCTTTGTAAAGTAATAAGAATTTATTGATTTTTTGTGCATCGGGTAGTGTCTCATTAACCTTTGAAACTTCTTCAGTTAGCTTTTGATAAACTTCCGGTAACGCAGACAAACTGGTGTAGTTGGTAAAGGATAAACCTTGTTGCTCAGCCCACTTAGAAACGATACTAAAACGTATACAAATCATCGCCGACAGGTAAGGTTTGTCTTTACCCAAAATAACCGCTTCGCCAATAAAAGATGAGAATTTCAATTTGTTTTCAATATATTGCGGAGAGTATTGGTCGCCATTACTGGTTTTGGCTAAATCTTTAATACGGTCAATAATAACCAGGTGGCCTGATGGTTTAAAATAGCCAGCATCACCCGTGTGCATCCAACCATCTTTTACGTCATCGTCGTATGCTTTTTGATTATCAATGTACCCCGTAAACATACCAATTGTTTTGCCAAGGACTTCGCCAATACCTTGAGTATCTTCATTAATTATTTTTACATCGGCGCAATCAAAAGCAACACCGACGCTGTCATAATCAATGTCATTTTCTTGATGTACCGTATAAGCACCACACAATTCAGTTTGTCCATAAAGTTGACGAAGCGGCACCCCAATCGTTTGGAAAAATCTAAAGGTATCAGGTCCCATAGCAGCGCCACCTGTTGCGGCAGATTTTAAGAAGGTAAAACCTAAACGATCACGGAGTGCTTTCATTAATAGTACGTCAGCCAACCAAGACTTTTCTCCTTTTGCTTGCGCGCTTTCGGCTAACTTCATCGCGTAATTAAAGATTTTTTGTTTTAGCGGTGTAGAGTCCATCATTCTTGAAGTCACGTCCGCTAAAATACCTTCCCAAACTCTAGGCGCCAGTAAAACAAAGCTTGGGCCTATTTCGCGAAGGTCTGCCATTAATGTTTCTTGCTGCTCAACAAAATTAACAATTTGGCGAGCAATTAATGCCTGACCTACCGCATAAACCTGCTCCATGATCCAAGGTAAAGGCAGTACTGAAACATAGTTATCACCAGGCTGACGAGGGTCAGCACGTAAATACGATGAACAATGTTTGACAAAATTACCACCCGCCAACAAAGCAATTTTAGGCTTAGACGTAGTACCAGAAGTTGTGCAATAAATCGCGGTGTTTTCAGCTTTCGTGGCGTTAACGAGTGCTTCATATTTATCCGGTGATGCTTGGTCTATTGTCTGACCTTGTTTGTAGATGTCTTCAATACTGACTAACCGAGGATCATTATATTTACGCATACCTCGCGGATCACAATAAACAATGCATTTCACATCAGGTATGCCATCACCAAGCTCTAAAAGCTTATCGCATTGCTCTTCATCTTCAGCGATAACAACGGTCGCATTACTTTTATTGAGCAGATAAATTACTTCTTCATGAAGCGAGTCTTGGAAAATACCAATGGAATAACAACTCATTGCGTGTGCAGCGATTTCACCCCAAACCCATTCAGGGCGGTTGTCACCCAGCAAAGCAATCGCGTCACCGGCTTTAATACCACGTTCACCCAAAGCGATCGCTAACCACTTCACACGATTTTGGTAATCAACCCAACTAAATTCATTCCAGATCCCAAACTCTTTTTCTCGCATGGCGATATCATTGGGCCAATTTTTTGCATTTTCTCGAAGTATCTTTGGGAAAGTATCGAGTGCACCCATATCAAAATCATTGGTTATACTCATTATCCAACTCCTTGCAAGTCTTCGAGTTCATCATCTTCAACGCCTAAATAAGCACGTTTTACATGTTCGTTCGCCATCACTTCTTCGGGTAAACCGCACATCAATTTTTTACCAAAGTCGAGTACCATCACTTCATGTGAAATATCCATAACCACACCCATGTCGTGCTCTATCATCACAACTGTAATGCCAAACTCTTCGTTAAGATCTAAGATATAGCGCGCCATATCTTCTTTCTCTTCTAAGTTCATGCCCGCCATAGGCTCATCAAGTAAAATGAGTTGCGGGTTCAGCGCCATCGCTCGAGCAAGTTCTACCCGTTTTCTAAGGCCATAAGATAAAGTGCCCGCGACTGATTTTCTGATATGTGATATTTCTAAAAAATCAATAATCTCTTCAACATAACGTCGATGTTCTAGTTCTTCTTTTTGTGCTTTAGATGCCCAATAAAGAGGGCCCGTGATCCAGTTATTTTTCAACAAATGATGGCGACCCACCATAATATTGTCTAACACAGACATATGCCCAAATAAGGCTAAATTTTGAAAAGTACGTCCCATACCTAAATCAGCACGGTCATTAGGACGTAAGTGAGTAACTTCTTGATTATTTAAAGCAATAGAACCACTGTTTGGACGGTAGCGCCCTGAGATACAATTTAGCATTGAGGTTTTACCCGCCCCATTTGGGCCGATAATAGAAAAGATAGCGCCTCGTGAAACTTCGAAGCTGACATCAGTAAGTGCTTTAACACCACCGAAAGCTAACGATATTTGATCAATTTTGAGTATTGGTTCAGACATACTCACACTCCTGATAGATAATTTTTGTCTTTAGCCGTTTTTTCAAAAATAATGAAAGAGTAACCACTAAAATAAAAGGTGATCTGGTATTTAGCACTGAGCAAAATAAAGATCCTATTTTCAATAGACTTGCGTAAAACTAGCTAACCGCTTCATAACGAGTTAGCTATAACGTTATTACTTTTTACAAGGTGTATTTGAATGATAACTGCAGGTAGTCTGAGTCTTTATTGATTTCGTCCATAGAGAAGTTTCCAACTTCAACACCTACCGCTAATTCCTTAGTGAAATTGGTGAATAAGTTAACACTCCATTGGCTACGTTCAGCACCAGACACATCAGCTTCAGCATACCCATACATTGCTGTTGAACGTAAACTTTCATCCCAAAAATGACGGTAAGCCACAAGATAAGAAGTCGTATCTTCTATCTTGTCATTATTTAGATCTGGCGCAAACGCTAAACCGACATAACGCCCAAGTTCACCTTTGTGAACTTGAAAGCGTAAATCATCTTTACCAACCGTTTTAATACGACCGGCAATTGATACGCCAAAAGCACTTTCTGAGTTACCTAAAGAGGTTGTTAAGCTACGTGCCAAACCTGAAAAAGAGACGTTACCCCAATCACCTTTTAGGTTATATCGGGCAACAACATCAGGTTTATCATCTTGTGAAGCATCGCCCCCCCACGACTCAGGGTTTTCTATAGAAACTTGAAAGTTACCTTGGGTATAACGTATTTGGGTTTGACGAACGAAAACTATACCAATGGTGGCACCAGCAAAATCAGCGGTTTCGGCCAAAGCACTCGTATTCATGAACGTTGACCATGTTTGACCCGCTAATACGTTTTTATAACTGATAAAAGCATGACGAAGACGATTATGAGAAGAGTTTGACCAACGTTGATCACCCCCGCCCCCTAAAAAGTCCATTTCAAGAAAGCCCGTGACATCACCATGTGAATATTTAAGATTAAAGCGAGATTCATTAGCATTCATTTTAAATTGAGATTGACTATCGGTAAGCGGCGCTCCAGCTCCAACCCAAAAGTCTCGATACGCAACATCACCATCAACATAGCGAGCATCAACTTTAATATAGCCACCCAGAGTAACTTTATCAGTATCTGTTAGTTTAAATTCATAAGCTGCATTTGCTGAACCTGCAGCCAATGAACCCAATAAGGTGGCGAGTAATAGTTTTTTATTCTTCTGAATTTTCATTGACCAATTCCCCAAGTAATTTTTATAAGTGTTATGTGTCTGAAACAAATATCACTAAAAAAACAGCGAGTCACAATTGGCAATAAGTATTAACTCTAAAGTTGTAATACTTTAGTATTAAGTCTTTGGTATTAGTATCTTAGCTTTAATTGATTTACTGTGGAATTAGTTAAATAAAAGTCGGAATCAATTGATTTACCGTGAATAATTTGTAAATCTGCAAGCTCATCAAAATAAGATGACTTCTGAAGAATTAATGAGATTGATGTATGTTTCCAAATTGGCAATTAGTGATCACAAGTGTTGGTTATATTGGCTTACTTTTTATTATTGCCTTTTTAGGGGATCGTTATCGGCATAAAATAGCAACGAAATATCACACGATTGTTTATGCGCTATCGCTTGGGGTTTATTGTACATCTTGGGGTTTTTTGGGGACTGCAGGACAAACCGCTAATTATTCGTTTTCTTATCTTTCTGTTTATCTCGCCCCGATTTTATTATTCTTATTTGCTTGGCCCTTTATTCAACGGATGATTAAAGTCAGCTTACAATTAAATATCACGTCAATTGCTGATTTACTCGCTTCTCGATTTGGAAAATCACAACGTTTAGCCGTACTTGTCACGTTTGTTACCTTAATTGGCACCATACCTTATATCGCCTTACAGCTAAAAGCGATTGTGCATTCCTATACCATATTGCAAGAAGATCAATATTTATCTTTATGGCAACTTGGCTTAATTGTTAGCTTAATTTTAGCGGGCTTCACTATTATTTTTGGTATTAGAGCAATTGATGTTACTGAGCGTCACCCTGGGGTGATGATGGCAATAGCTTTCGAGTCTATTATTAAGCTGGTTGCTTTTTTATCAATTGGCCTTTTTGTTTCGTTTTACCTCTATGACTCACCGATTACCATTTGGACACTAGCCACAGAAAACGTTGAGCCAGCCCATCACTTTACGCTTTCAAAGTTTGTTTCTATGCTAGGTCTACTCGTTATTGGTCTGTCTGCTTTTTTATGTTTTCCAAGACAATTTCAAGTAATGGTCGTTGAACTTAAAGAGCAAGCTCATACTAAACTCAGCCGCTGGCTATTTCCTAGTTACGTAGCTATTTTTGCACTCTTTGCTATTCCAATTGGCTTATCCGGAAGATTGCTCTACGGAGACTCTCTTGATGCAGAAGCTTACGTATTATTTTTACCTGCTTATCAAGGTCAATTATGGTTGACATTATTTTCATTCCTTGGCGCGGTTTCAGCAGCCAGTTCTATGGTTATTATTTCGACCATAGCCTTAAGCACTATGCTCAGTAATGAAGTTGTTTTCCCTTTATTATTCAAACACTCGAACATTCAGCAAACTGACTTTAAAAAGTTCAAAGATAAATTACTAATGATACGTAAAGCATTGGTCTTATTTATTATCTTACTTTGCTACGGTATGTTTGTTGCTGCACCTCCTGGTACTTTAGCCTCCTTAGGCGAAGTATCTTTTGGTGCAATTGCACAAATAGGCCCACCACTTTTTGCCACGTTTTATTGGCGAAAAGTGAGTTTGCAGGCAGTATTATTCGCAATAACATCAGGGTTTATGATTTGGTTTTTCCTCAACCTATTACCCCAATTAGGCTTTTATGCTCATCCCTTTGCTGATGCGTCAATATCGAGTACCACCTTAGCCACGTTATTAGGGTTAACCATTAATGTAATTGTACTGATACTGGTCTCTAAAATTAGCCGAGCGACTATCCAAGAGCAATCTCAGATTGAACACTTTATTGAACGACCAAACATCAATGAGAGGCTTCATTTTAGCCATGGAAAAATAAACCAAAAAGAGTTGGCTTTGTTGTTAACAAGGTTTGTCGGTAGTGAAAAGTCTGCGCAGTGTTTTACTGAATTTAATAAAAAATATGATCCACTTAAAACAAATAAACAAATATATAACGAAGCACTAATTTTTCATATTGAAAATACCCTAGCTAAAGTTATGGGCTCAGCTTCAGCGCGCCTAGTGATCTCTTTTGCCATTACCGGTAAAGATATGGCTTTGGATGAAGTGGCAAAAATTGTTGAGGGTGCGTCAAGCCACCGTATTGAATTTAGTCGTAGCGTGTTATCGAGTGCGATAGAAAATACCAACGAAGGTATCTCCGTTATTGATAGCAAATTGAATATGGTCGCTTGGAATAAACCTTATCTAGCGCTATTTAATTACCCTGAAGAGCTTATTTATATCGGTAGCCCTATCAAAGATCTAATTTACTTTAATCTTAAAAGTCGCCCTGAATACGCCCATTCGTTAAATCAGCAAGTTGAAAAGCGCTTACAGTTTTTTAGAGAAGGCAGTAAACACAGCGTTGAAAGAATACAACCCAATGGCAACATCATTCGTATTGAAGGAAACCCAATACCTGATGGTGGCTTTGTGATGATATTTACTGACATCACTGTTTATAAAAAAGCAGAGCAGTTACTTAAAGAGGAAAATCTTGATTTAGAAAGTTTAGTCTTAGAGCGAACCAAGAAATTAGAAGATGCTTATAAAAAATTGGAACAAGGAAATAAAGAACTTGCCATTGCAAGACAAAAAGCTGAACAAGCACATTTAAAAAAAAGCCAGTATCTTAAGGCTTGCAGCCATGATTTGATGCAACCTTTATCTGCGGCACGACTTTTTTCATCAACCTTAGCAATGAGTTCTCATTTAAGTAAAGAAGAAAAAGAAAGCGTGAACTATATCGATAACTCACTAAAAACAGCCAATAATCTCTTAAAGGATCTTAACGAAATAACCCGAATAGAAAGTGGCAATATTGTTCCTAATATAAACCACCTTTCACTTAATGATGTCTTTACGAGTATTGCTAGTGAGTTTTCACCCTTGGCTAAAAAACAAAGTATTGAGTTTCATTGGGTGCAAACGTCCTTGTGGATTAATAGTGATTCAAAATTATTACGAAGAGTTTTACAAAATTTATTATCTAATGCTTTTCGTTACGCGAGCCCTGGAAAAGTACTATTGGGCTGTAGACGAAAGGGAAAAAACATCATTATTCAAGTTATTGATAATGGGCCAGGTATTCCCTATAAGCAGCAGAAAACTGTTTTTGAACAATTTACTCAACTCGAAAGTAACCAGCATGTTGGTGTAAAAGGTTTAGGTTTAGGCCTTAATATTGCTCAAAGTTTAACTCAACTTTTATCGTCTCGCGTGCAGTTAAATTCTCAGCCCGAGCATGGCTGTAATTTCAGTTTATCATTTCCCATTGCTTCAGCAATAAAACAGCGTAATGCCAAAAAATCGCCTATTAAGCAAGTGTCATTAGAAGATGTCAATGTGTTATGTATTGATAATGATCCAGATGTGCTTAAGGGAATGAATAAATTATTGAGTGCTTGGAGATGCAATGTTTTTTGTGCAAAGAACACCAGAGAAGCTACTGTTATTTTTAAAAGATATCAAAGCAGTATTGACATTGTTTTGGTCGATTACCAATTAGATAATAATGAAGACGGTATTAGTTTGTTTAAGCAATTACAAAAAATAAAAAACTATCCGCTGCCCGCCATTTTAATTACAGCTACCACCGATAGTGATGTTTTAGAAAAAAGCCAAGCAGCAGGAATGAGTTACTTAAGAAAATTAATAAAACCTATTGCCTTAAGAGCCTTAATGAGTTCGCTTCTAACCAAGGCATTACAACAAAATTATTCTAATGATGCTGAAAATGACTGATGATTATTCTGATTGAGCATAATGACTGCTTGAGTCCGGCTTTTCACACCCAATTTCAAAAAAATTGAACTGGCATGCGATTTTACTGTAGCTTCTGAAAGTGAAAGCTGTGAAGCAATTTGTTTATTGAGTAAACCATCAGAAAACATTTTCAAGATACGGTTTTGTTGGTTGGTTAAACTGGCGATTTTCTTACCTATTTCTGAAATAGGTAAATTATTTTTATTTTCTTCAAGGTTTGGCGTCCAAAGACCTCCTGCCAAGATTATTTCCAGTGCTGCAAGCATTTGTGGTACATCAGTTGATTTAGGGATAAAACCAACCGCGCCGTGATCAATAGCTTTAGTAATAATATCTTTTTCTTCATAACCAGAGACTACTACCACAGCCATTTGAGGATAACGTTCACGCATAGTAATTAACGTATTAAAGCCTTGGGCTCCAGGTATATTAAGATCGAGTAATAATAAGCCAACGTCTTGATGTTCTGCTAAGGATCGCTCTAAATCATGAACATCTTCTGCTTCAAGTACATCAATATCGCTAAAATGAGCTGAAATCATCAACGTTAATGCTTGACGAAAAAGGGGATGGTCGTCAGCTATTATTATTTTTTCTGACTGGAACATAAAAATACCTCAAACAAAGTTGCTTACATTCTAACCCAATAAAAATTGTAACTCCAAAGGATACTGCGCAATAATATTTCTATTTATGCTTTTATTTTAAAATAGCCCTATTGCCGCTAAATATTGATACCTTGGTATAATAAAACCTGATTGAACACCTCCCAGCCATTCGCTAATTATTGACTAAGAATATAATTTAGCTTAGCATCCGCCAGTCTCTGTTTGTAAATTGAAGAATGCAGTAAAAATGAAAAACATTTGGCTTGGCTTTTTAATAGTACTATCGATTGCCTTGCAATCGTTTGTTGCTGTGGCTAATTCAGACAATAATCATCAGCTTGACGCTCAACATTTACAAACTGAACATTCTCATGAAGTTGACAATCAAGCTCGACTTAATGCAACCTCTGATACTGAGCATAACGTCAAAGACTGTCATCATTGTGGGCACTGTCAAGGTTCACACAGCCAATGGTTTTTAACAAAAAAATCAACTTCGACTGTCACTAAGCTATTAATTCCCAATCAATATTTTTATCTTATCGATATCAACATCAACTTTATAGAACAACTTATACGCCCCCCCATCGCTTAATTTAATTTTATAACAATTTTTCGCAACAAGTTTACTTAACACTAAATATTGAATTTAGTGTTGTTGCAACGTTTACCTTTAAATTAAGAGATAACAATGATCAACACCAATAAAAAGCCAAAGCCACTAAACCTACTGAGTGTTTTATTTTATGGTTTAACCACCTTAGCTATTCCTGCTCTTGCTGTCGAAATCACCGAAAACACGCACAAAGCAGGGGTTAACTTTACCACGGCACAATTAACACTAGCAAATATTAAAGTATCGATGCTAACACCCAAGATTTTTGCACGACGTGTTTATGCCCCAGGAGAAATAAAAGCGAATGGTTACACTAGTTATATCGTCTCACCACGCACAGAGTCAGTGGTCATAAGTCGTCATGCGACCTTAGGTGAACATGTTGAAAAAGACCAACCATTAGTCACGTTATTTAGTGAATCTGTTGCTGCAGCACAAGCTAATTATCGGGTAACGTATAGTGAATGGCAACGGGCAAAAAAATTAACTAAGGGTACGTTAAGCGAGAGTCTTTTACTAAAAAGTGAGACAGATTACATCGCCGCTTTTAGCCGTTTGACCGCATTTGGGCTAACAAAAAACGCTATTGAAGATATTGTTAAAAACAATTCATCAAACTTAGGTGAATATACCTTAGTAGCGCAGCGCGCAGGAGCGGTATTAAGTGATGATTTTTCACAAGGACAGCGAGTCACACCCGGTGAACAAATTATGATTTTGGCTAACGAAGAAAGCTTATGGGTAGAGGCGCGTGTTTCACCCAACAAAAAACTAAACTTACCCGCGGGGACAAGGGCTGAAATAGAGTTTGCTGGCCAAACTTATCATGCCTTGGTTATTCAAGAAGCCCATACAATCGACCCAACAACCCGTACTAGAATTGTTAGGCTGTCTGTTGAAAATAAAGATGATTCATTACACTCAGGGATGTTTGTAGATGTTAACTTTCAATTTGACACGCAAACTGCCGTAATCGCAGTGCCCGAAACAGCCTTAATGCGTGGGGCTGATGGCGATTGGACTGTCTTTGTTGAAGACCATCCGGGTGAATTTGAGGCTGTTGAAGTTGAATTAGGTCAGCCTTTAGGCAATTACCGTCAAATCATCGGAATTGCCGCCAACACAAGAGTGGTTACCAAAGGTGCCTTTTTTGTGGCTTCAGAAATAGCGAAAAGTGGATTTGATCCACACGGCCACTAATGAGGAATAACACGATGTTAAATAAAATGATTGATTGGTCGATAGATAATCGGCTACTGGTGGTTATTGCACTCATCACCACCATGGCCGCCGCTATTATTGCCATTCCAAATTTAAATCTAGATGCATTTCCTGATGTCACTAATGTTCAAGTAGCGATAAATACCGAAGCACCTGGCTTAGCCGCTGAAGAAGTAGAGCAACTCATCACCTACCCGATTGAAGCGGTGATGTATGCTTTGCCTGATGTTGAACAAGTACGGTCAATATCAAAAACAGGGTTATCTGGCGTTACTGTGGTTTTCAAAGAAGGCACCGATATATATTTTGCTCGTCAATTAGTTTTTGAACGGCTACAAGCGGCAAAAGCACTAATCCCTCAAGGCGTTGGTTCACCTGCAATGGGACCTAATACCTCGGGTCTAGGTCAGGTCTTTCAGTACTTACTCATTGCTGACAAAGAGGCGGGTTATAATTCAATAACCTTAAGAAGTTTAAATGATTGGCTGGTGAAATTATTGGTTATGCCAGTAGATGGTGTAACTGATGTTTTATCTTTTGGCGGTAGTGTTCGCCAATATCAAGTCAACATTGAACCCAGTAAATTACTTTCTTATCAGTTAAGCCAAGATGACATAGTTACCGCACTTGAAAACAACAATGCCAATGTGGGTGGTTGGTATATGAATAGAGGACAAGAGCAATTAGTTATACGAGGCACAGGTTGGTTTAATAGTGGTGAAGCGGGATTAGCAGACATTAAGCAGGTGCCAGTGAAAACCGTGTCTGGCACGGTAGTCACTATCGCAGATCTCGCCAAAGTAACTTTGGGGAGTGAAATTCGTCAAGGCGCGGCGACCATGACACGCAGAAACAAAAATGGCGAAGTTGAACGCTTGGGAGAAGTCGTTTCAGGTATCGTATTAAAGCGTATTGGCGCAAATACCAAGGCCACCATTGACGGAATTAACGCTCGAATACCCATGATTAATCAAGCCCTCCCCAAAGGTGTTCGCTTTGAGCCTTTCTATGACCAAGCCGATTTAATTACTCAAGCGGTTAATACTGTTGTCGAAGCACTTGCCTTAGCTTTTATATTTATTGCGGTGATACTCGCCTTATTTTTAATGAATTTAACCGCAACATTTTTGGTGTTAATTTCGATACCTATCTCGGTCGCTATTGCGCTAATGGTAATGTCTTGGCTAGGGTTATCAGCTAACTTAATGTCATTAGGCGGGATTGCGGTCGCAATAGGTATGTTAGTTGATGGCTCGGTGGTGATGGTTGAAAATATCTTTAAACATTTACACCACTCTAGCGATCCCAACCATAAAAATAGCCAGCAACAAGATATCCCACTACAGCTAAAGGCTGCAGGAAAAGAAGTTGCTCGCCCGGTATTTTTTGCCGCAGCCATTATTTTGGTGGTCTTTACGCCACTGTTTAGTTTTGAAGGGGTTGAAGCTAAACTTTTTCAACCTATGGCTATTAGCATTATTTTAGCCGTAATATCTGCCATCCTAGTAGCACTTTTTGTAGTGCCGGCACTAGCAACGTTTATGTTTAACAAAGGTGTAAAAGAAAGGGAAAGTTTTATATTAACGCCTTTAGATAAGCTCTATCGAACAAGTCTTAAAGCCGCGATGAAACGCCCTAAACTTGTGATGTTTACTTGCATATCATTACTGGTTGTAGCTATATCATTGGTCCCCAAAATAGGCACAGAGTTTGTACCCGAACTTGAAGAAGGCACCATTAACTTAAGGGTCACTTTAGCCCCATCATCGAGTTTGGAAACAGCGTTAGCAGTAGCGCCTATTCTTGAAGAAAAGTTAATGGCGTTTCCTGAGGTAACCTACGCACTCAGCCGCATTGGCCGGGCTGAAATCGGTGGCGATCCTGAGCCCGTTAATAACATTGAAATATACCTAGGATTAAAGCCAATATCACAATGGCATAGTGCTAAAAGTCGCATCGAATTGCAAACGTTAATGGCAAAGGACCTTGAACAATTTCCTGGCTTACTGCTTAATTTTTCACAGCCAATTGCGACCCGTGTTGATGAATTACTGTCTGGGGTCAAAGCACAACTGGCTATTAAATTATTCGGTCCAGAATTATCCGTACTCGCCAGTAAAGGCGAAGAAATTGCAGCGGCGATAAAAGAGGTGAAAGGCGCGCGTGATGTCGCCTTAGAGCAAATAGCAGGAGAAGCCCAATTAGTCATAGAGCCAAAAAGACAGCAACTGTCTCGTTTTGGTTTGTCGGTTGGCGATGTTATGGATGTCATTAAAGATGGCATTGGCGGGGTGAGTGCTGGGCAGATAATTAACGGTAATGAGCGCTATGATATTTATGTCAGATTAGAAGAAAAATATCGTAACAGTCCAGAAGCCATTGCAGACCTTCGTTTACAATCGCCAACAGGTGCTTGGGTCCGTTTAGGAGATATCGCCACCATCACCTTTGAGTCAGGCCCACCACAGGTACGTAGAGATAATGTTCAACGCCGAGTCGTTATTCAAGCAAATGTACAAGATAGAGATATGGGCAGTGTTGTTGCTGATATTCGTGAAATAATTGCCAGCACAGTAGACTTACCCTCAGGTTATTCTGTGGTTATTGGTGGTCAATTTGAGAATCAACAACGTGCGCAACAGAGACTATTACTGGTGGTGCCACTCTCATTGGCATTAATTGCTTTGTTACTTTATTTTGCTTTTGGCTCGTTGGGTCAGGCGATGTTAATTTTGGTTAATGTCCCCTTAGCGATTATTGGCGGTGTATTCTCGCTTTATCTTAGCGAACAATATTTATCTGTGCCGAGCTCTATTGGTTTTATTACGTTGTTTGGTGTTGCTGTGCTCAATGGCGTTGTTATGGTTGAGCGGATAAACCAGCATATTAGAGAAGGCTTATCAACGTCACAAGCAGTTTTCGACGGTGCGACATCGCGACTACGTCCAGTGTTAATGACCGCGATGACTTCCGCTTTGGGGTTGATCCCGATGATGATGTCTAATGGCGTGGGTGCAGAAATACAACGCCCCCTCGCGAGTGTTATTGTTGGCGGATTAGTCACCGCAACTTTTTTAACCTTATTTGTCTTACCTGTTTTATATAATTTTTTCTCTGCGGCGAAAATTAAACAACTGATAAAAGATTAATCTTATAGAACCCCTGAACAAAAATTGTTGAGGGGTTTTATTTAAATTAACAGCCAATATGCTTAATCGATAAGACTATAAATTAGCGGTTATAAAACCAAGAATCACCTAGGTTTACTGATCAAATTTGTAGTCACTATTATTGATCAAATAATGTTTAAATTCTGCTAATGGTAAAGCTTTAGTGTAATACCAACCTTGACCAAATTTAATATCCATTTTCAGTAATTCGTCTACTTGTAATCTATTTTCAATACCTTCAGCAATAATACTCGCGCCTAACTTATCCGCTATTGAAACAATATTTGGTATTAGGGTTGATCTAATTGAGCCTGTCTCAACTTCATCAATAAATGACTTATCAACTTTTAAGGTATCAATATCTAACAGCTTTAATTGAGATAGATTAGAGTAACCTGTGCCAAAATCATCAATAGAAATTTTAATACGACTTTTTGACAGTACTTCTAAGGTATTGCCCACTTTGCTGTAATGTAACTCTTCATCTTCTGTTACCTCAAAGCAAACTTCAAGATTCGGTGTTATATTTTTAAACAGTTCGACTCCTTTGAGGATATTACCGTTATTGATATCTTTAGGATAAACATTAATGGAAAGATAAAAGGGTTCATTGATAATCTTAATATCTTTAAAATCGTCAATGGCTTGCAAGATAAGGTCTTCCGTCATCGACCAAGACATATCTAATTCAGCCACCACTGAAATAAATTGATCAGGGTAAAGCGGACCAATATGGTCTTCAAATCGAGCCAGTAATTCACAGCCAATAACCTTACCCGTTTGTAACTCAACAATAGCCTGATAATGTGGCTTAATACTTTTAAAAGATAAGGCTAATTTTATTCTTCTTTTGGTACTATAAATGTAACTATAAATCGATTGATAAGCATGTAAAGTTGCCACACCTGAAATCAAAGAAATAAACATTAAAATTAATAAAACAGGTGCAAGTTGGAATTCTGAAAAGTTTTTTTGCACAATAGCCACACAGATTAATCCTTTAGGGCCACAAAATTCAAAAGAGTGCGATAGTAATCCTGAGCTAAAATAAGGCTGACTACTTGTTGATTTTTTTTGATATATTCCAGGTTCACCAAAAAGATGAATAATTTTTTCACCTTTGAGTGCTAGCAGTTCATAGTTTTTAAATTTTCTGTGTTCATACAAAACACCTTGAAATGATGCGACTAAATTATAATTGTCCTTACGAATAACAATACCTTGTACCTTTCTATCGAAAGTGATCAACTTATGGTTAAACCAGAATTCATGGCCGTCCAGCATAAAGTCATAGCTAGGTCCCTTGATGGGTGTTTTTAAGATGCCAATTCCTGTGGTACAGGTCAATACGCCATTTTCGAGGAAGCCTATGTCCCTAATGTCATTTGATTCAAATTGAGATTTTCGCATTGCTAATAAATTTTCATCAGAGCAATAAGTAAAGTTTTGGTTATTTAATGACTCAATAACATCATATCCATAAGCTGTGGTATCCATTAAATCGCTAAGTATATTTTCTCCTTGCTCTAAAAGCTGACTTTTTAAGATGTAGGAGTAGCTATAAAATATCACCGTTAAACTAAAAATTATCCCACTTAAAAATGCCAAATACTTGGTAATTGAACCCATTCTTTGCATATACACAGCCCCAACTCAATTTATAACGTAATGATAATAATCATTTTAATATTTAGTTATAGGTCAATTTTTATGATAATACTAGCGCTCAAGTGATTAGTCATCGCTATAATTGCCCTTTGGCAAGTCAGTAGGTATTTTTAATCAATTGAGGCTTCTTTGTGGCGAGCACTTCATTAAGATATTAGCCTATTAATGAAAGTATTACAGATTAGTAGCGTAAAATTAAAGTGCTTAATTGATACTGGTTAACGGTATTGCTAAATAGCCCCACAAAAGAATGCCTGTTGCGGTGGTGTTCACTCTGCTAATAACAGAGTTGTAAACGTTAGCAATCATGTTACGTTTTGGGTTTGAAGTGAGCTGAAAAATCAAGTAATTGCTCGGCTGGTTTTGGTCGGCTAAAATAATATCCTTGCACTAAATCACAATCTAACTCTGCTAGTAAAGCAAGCTGTGACTGAGTTTCAACGCCTTCGGCAACAACAGTCATACCTAAGCTATGAGCCATAACAATAATAGTTTTAACTAACTGACAATCAGCCTTATTTATTGTGATCCCTTGAATAAAGCTTCTATCTATTTTGAGCACATCAAAGGCATATTCTCTTAAATAACTTAATGATGAATACCCAGTACCAAAGTCGTCCATTGATAGTTTTATACCTAGTTTTTCAACTTCAATTAAGGCGTCATGAATATAAGATTGACCACTCATTAACACCCCTTCAGTAATTTCAATTTCCAAACTGCTCGCATTAATCACTTCCTCATCAAGACAGTTTTTAATAAAAGTGAGTAACTCAACATCTCTAAATTGCCGAGGTGATATATTCACAGCCATAGTGTATGTTTTATGATCTTGTTTTTGCCATACATTTAAAAAGCTTAATGCTTGTTTAATAACAAACCGCCCAATCGGCACAATAAGGCCGGTGTGTTCGGCAATAGGAATAAATTCAACTGGCGCGATATTACCTAAAACAGAATTATGCCATCGCAACAGTGCTTCAACACCAATGACATTGCCACTTTTGACATCTAATTGAGGCTGATAATATAGCTCAAATTCATTACGTTCTAGTGCCCCATGCATTTGTTCTTCAATTTCAAAACGGCGCAACATCACAATATTCATTTCTTTAGTAAAAAATGAATACGTATTGCGACCTAAAGATTTTGCTTCATACATTGCGGTGTCAGCATTACGCAGTAGATCAGAGCTAGTGCAGCCATTTTCAGGGTATACAACAACACCAATACTTAAGGTAAGTATTAATTCTCTGCTATCAATATTAAAAGGTTCTCTAAAGGCTTGGAGTAAATTTTCAGCAATAATTGTTGCATCATGATGGCAGGTAATACCGCGCAACAGTACAATAAATTCATCCCCTCCTAAGCGGCCAACCGTATCTTCTTTTCGAACAACGTTATTTAAGCGCTTTGCCGATTTGATCAGTATTTTATCCCCCATCTCATGACCCAATGAGTCATTAACTTTCTTGAAATCGTCTAAATCAAGAAAAAGGACGGCTATTTGCTCATTATTTCTTTCGGCTTCAATCAGCATTTGTGATAAACGGTCGAGTGATAAAAACCGGTTAGGTAATAAAGTTAAGGTATCAAAATAAGCTTGGTTGCGAATTATTTCAGCAGACTTGTACTGTTCACTAATATCGCGAATAATAGTTACTATTTGGTTATATTTTGCCAAATAGCTCATTCTAGCTTCAAAATATGCTAATCCATAAGGCATATTTAGCTCATATTCGAAAGTTATCATCTCTTCTTGCTGTTGTATTTTAGCCAAATGAGTTTCAAATTTTTTAACGACCTCACTAGGTAATACATCAGTCATACGTTGGCCAATAAAGTGCGCTGGTGAAACGTAAAGTTTTTTTTGTTCGCTTGCACGATAATCGATAATGGTCCCATCGACTTCCATTAAGAAGAATAAATCAGGGATAGCATCAATAATGGTTTTAAGCATATGGTCTTTGAATAGCGCTTGCGACTGTGCATACTTAACATCAGCTAAATTAACATCAATACAGTACATTTGTTTTTTATTATATTGATTAGTAAACATTACATGACTTGAAAGGACATTAATATCATTGCCATTTTTATGAGACAAGATGATCTCTGCAGTAGGAATTTTTATATCTTTGTTTATCCAATCATTGTGTGCCGCAACAACTGAATCACGCATAGCGGCGGGGATAATTAAGTCTTCTAATTTTTTTCCGCGAGCTTCTTGCTGGGTAAAACCATAAAGTAATTCACTACCTATATTCCAATAAATGACCCGCCGATTTTCATCATATCCTTGCACAGAAACAACATTCACTGCATCAAATAATTGGTGCAGTGAATCATTAGTCACGTATTGTTGGGGCGCTATTGTGTTAACATTTTTTGATATCATATTTAGCTAAATCCAAAAGTTCCTTGTATTTTATAATAGACGTCAACTTCGATTTGACAGCTAAAACATAATTAAATTTGAGCGCTATCAAGGTATTAATAGCTATATAATATTAGAACAACAGTCTATTTATAGCAAAATCCGCTAGGATTAAAATTATTCAAAAGTAACCTTAGGGTAAATCTGAAATATTAAGAAGATGTTTAACTGGTAAGAGAAAAAGCATGTCGATAAATAAACGATTTCTTGTGGTTATTTATCTCCCCTAAAATTGGGCGGTTAAGCGTAAAGTAAAGATGAGTAAATCACTTACTGATTTGTCACCAGAAGGTGATGAAATAAATTGAAGATCAGGTTTGATATTTATTTTGTCATTTATTGGAAATAGATAAAATAACTCAGTAACTTGCTCACTATCCGCTCCAACAACATCCGCTTGGGTGAACCCTAGGCCCAAGGTATCTTCTTCACTGAAAAGTCCTTGGTAATTAACACCAAGACTAAAATGCTGATCTACAGCAATGACTTTTTTCTTTGCTTGTCCCCATTGCATAAAAGCACTAAATTTTTCATTAAAATAATGATCAGCAACGATATAGATATCTGTTGAGCTTGCTGATATTCGATCGCTACTTTCAAGATATGAATGATTCCAAGCACCCAATTTCACCGAACTATGGCCTTGATAGTGCCACTGCACTTCGGCAATAGAGAAAAAATCATCAAAGTGATTATACTTAGCACTACTTTCGTAAAAACCAAGTCGAGTTGTTATCGCTGAATTTAATTTATATTGGCTATAAATACCTATACTTGGCTGAGGATAGGTGGGAAGACCTTGAATTGTTGGACTCACCCCCATAGAAGAGTTAATAAATTCCAGACCATATTCTGTGAAGGCAAAATCACTATTGGCGTCCATCTGTCCTAGCTTAATAAATAATTTTTTGTTGAGTTTTACCGCAAAAATAACTTCATATGCATGGTTAAAGTCTTGTTCATCAATATTACTAAACCCTTGAATATCAATAGCAATATCAGAACCTTGTTCACCACGTTGTACAGCATACCCTACTGAAATATAACTTTGCTTGCCAATAAGGTTAGTTAGATTTGTTTCAAAGCCAACATTGAGCAGACCGCGTATTACATTTTTAGAAAAAGTATTATTATCAATAAAAGAACTGTCGACAGTAATATCTGCATTAAATATAGTTTCTAACGCTTCAACCTCGGTTGTAGCAATTGTAATAAAAAAGAGTGTTATTGAAGAAATTTTATTTAACGTTTTTTTTAGCACAGTTCTGATACTCGTATTTTAAACAGACTTACATTAATTTTTTAAATTATACACAAATTAACTAATGGGTAACGTGCAATTAATGAAACGACTAGCGAAACCATACCTTTATCTAAATAACGATCTAACGCTATATAGCAGTTAAAAAGGTAAAATTACGGTTTAGATCAAGCAAGTTATAGTACATAGTTGCAATATATAGAAAATTTGCTAAGGTTTTCTTGGTGTTTATTCGTAGTGCCATTGAATTAACTTAAGGTGCGCTGCAACTCGTTGTTTGTTAAAAAGCTGTTAAGCCTATTACTACAAATAAGTCATCAGATTAAAAACTATAGTAACAAGCTTGACCGAAAAATCCTGTTATTATCAGGGACAACGTAATTTCGTACTTAGCCCCTTTTACTGCAGGAATTAAGTAAATGTAACCCAGTATTTCTGATGGTAGATAACGAGACGTATTATTGCTATTTATAAGTTATTTTTAGGACAATTAATTAATAAAATCATTCTATTGATTTTATTGGCTAATATTTTTTTTGTTTCACTGCCTGCTCTCGCTCAACAATATCGTTTTACGTTACTCAATGTTCAAGATGGCCTTCCTTCACTAAATATCAATCAAACATTTCAACAAAGCAATGGCTTTATTTGGCTGGCAACAGATGCTGGAGTTAGTCGCTTTGATGGTAAAGCATTTGAGCATTACAAGTTCTCTCCAGGTAGTCCACGGCACATAAGCCACAATTTTATTACTAACATAGTAGAAGACAATGACGGTAACATTTGGTTAACAAGCGAACATGGGCTAAATAAAATTCGTCCTGATGGTAGTGTTGTCATTTACTTACAAGATGCTAAAAATCCTAATAGTTTATATTCAAACTGGACTGTATCTCTGCATGTTAATCATCAAAACGAGTTATGGATTGGCACAGGTAGCGGACTAAACCTATACAATAAAATAAAGGATAACTTTCAATTTATACCTTACTTTTCAAATGGTAATAAGTACCTTGTTACTATTTACGCTATGGTTGAAGATAAACTGGGACAGATATATACGATAACATCTAACGGTCTCGCTTTATTAAATAGAGAGCAAATGATTTTACAAGCAGTAGTGACCGATAATGCCGAGCACACAACACTTCTTGGTAAAGTAACGATGACTGCCGTTACTGATAACCAAGGCATACTTTGGATGGGTAGTGAAGCAGACGGTCTTATTTCATACAACCCTAAGACGAAAGCGGTTAAAAACTTTAAGCATACACCAAATAATATTAATAGCCTTGCCGATAACAGCATTTATGCTTTGTCTTTGAGCGAGCAAGGTGATTTGTGGATTGGCCATGCCTATAAAGGAATAACAATATTTACACCACAAACGAATACTTATCAACATATTAAAAATCAACCCTTTTCTCTTTCAAGCCTTCCTTCTAATATGATCACCCACATATTTTTTGATCGTTCAGGCATGGCATGGATCTCAACCGACAATGGTATAGCTACCTATAGTCCATATACGAGCGCAAGCTATATATACCCTAGAAAAGCTGACAACAAAGGTCTTTCAAGTAATTTAATTAACCACATAGTCATCGATAAAAATATAGCATGGTTAGCCACCGGACAAGGGCTTAATACCCTCGACTTAGAGACCAGTGAAATTAGCCATATAAATTTAGATGGCCTGACTCAATATAAATTTTCTCATGATAGCATTTGGAATATTTCTCTCATAAATAATGAACTCATGTGGTTATCATCTGATCAAGGTATTAGCTTATTCAATCATCAAGCCAATACATTAAATCACTTTGATAATGCTAATGGCAATTCACAAGGCTTTCCAAGTAACGAATTTTATACACTCACCCAAGATAAAAACAATAAGATGGCTATATGGATAACAGGCTATATAAACGTTGGATTACTATTATTTGATCAAGAAAAGGGCATCAATAAACAATTTCTCAATACCAAAAATAATAAATATTACGATGAAGGGAATTTTACCTATCAAACCCTTATCGACGATAATGGCGCTATGTGGATGGGAACCACTGACGGTATATTTAAAGTCGACCTTAACACCGGCGCATCAACCCAATACAATCTTGGTATTAACGGCGCAAATGTCAGGGTCAGTGGCATAATTCGTCTAGCATCTGGAGATATTTGGGCAAGTACACAAGGCGGTGGGCTGGTTCGTTTATCTTTTTCTGGGCCTGATAAACGCACCGTTAATATTAAAACAATGACCAAAAAAAATGATCTGTTCAACGGTCAATTAAAATCAGTTGTCGCTCAAGGAGAGAGTCGACTTTGGTTTACTACCAGCAATGAACTCTACATGTATAACATTTATACTGAGCAAGTAACTCAGTATAAGTCTTTACTCTTGGACAAAAATTTTAACTTCATTGAAGCGGCTATTGCCATCGTTGATAACACCTTACTATTAGGGACCAACAAAGGCTTAATTCGTGTTGAAACAGATAAGTTATCGCAAAATAACTTTAACCCCCCGATCCAAATAACTGAGATCCTAGTTGCCAATAAGAGCACGGTAATAGTCAGTGATAAAACATTTTCTGAAAGCTTGGTTCTCGATGGTGAAAACCCCAATATTCAAATTTATTTTGCTTCGCTTGATTATACAGCACCTAAAAACAACCATTACCGATATCAGCTTAAAGGTTTTGATAGTGATTGGGTTTACAGTGAGAATACTAATTTTGTTCAATACACTAATTTAGATCCGGGCAGTTATCAGTTTGTTGTCCAAGGAACAAACAGTGATGGCGTATGGAGTCGAGATCAATCGACAATGATGATCGAAGTTGCCATGCCCATTTGGTACTACCTCTTTATGATGTTATCACTTATTACCCTTGCTGTTTCAATTCGTTACATCATGTTTAAAAAACAAAAGTTGATAGAGCTGCATCAACGAGCAAACTACGACGCCTTAACAGGATTGGCTAATCGCTATTATTTAAACCAAAAATTAAACGAATTAGTTGCTAAAAAGGACAGTTATTTTGCCATTGTCTTTGTAGATATCGACCATTTTAAAGAAGTTAACGATACCTTGGGCCACGACGCAGGTGATCAGTTGATTATTCAAATAGGTAAACGATTGCAATCATGCTTAAGAGCTCACGACCTTTTAGCTCGCTTAGGCGGTGACGAATTTGCCATTATCATTATTACCTCCCCTGATGATGGTGATGGCCTTGCGCATATAGTTGAAAGAATGCACAAACGTATTAGTGCTTTGTATCATATTGATGATCAACGGGTTAAAAGTTCAGCAAGTATTGGTGTCGCCAAATTTCCTCATGACGGAGATGACAGTAAAACGTTACTTAAAAATGCCGATATTGCCATGTATGCAGCTAAAAATTCAGGTAGAAATAACGTTAACTATTACAGCCCCATTTTAAGTAAAAAAATGTTAGAAAAGTTTGAAATTCGCAATGCCTAAACACCAGAGTAACTTGAACCTTATTGTTTCTATAGTAGTGAATTAATTGTCTTGCATCTTAACTTTCATACTTATTAGACTGGTCTTCTTAGCGGTATTCTAGAATAAATGATTATTAATATAACCTCTAGCCTCAGCGCCGGTTGTGTAACCTGCTGAGCCGGTTTTGTCGCCAAGAACATTCCAGATAATGGTGCTGTTATCGGTAACATCTTTCAATATCACTGTTGAGTTTGCAGAGAAAGTTAGATAGTTGGCGATATTAAAAATCCAAGAGCCATCGATACCTTTACCATCAAGCGTTAAGGTTTTACCTATCGCTATGGTTAAATAATTTATTGTGCTGTAAATACCCCCTCAAGTGTTTCGTCGTTGGTACCAAAAGTGGTTGATACGAGTTCTGTTCCTGTACCCATATCTTTTATATCTTGTTGCACAGACGTAATAAGCGCTTCCTGATTGTTAATGATGGGCGTCAGCTCAACAACTAGCGCCCAGCCAAATCACTTGTTCAGCCATTCACCTCTGATATTGTTACTATTCATTTATCAAAGATAATACAGTGCTGAGCTAACTAACTAAACTCGTCAAAGCGAGCACTGTATTTACAAAGAACAGGCGAATATCACTCGGCTTTTATTTGTTATTATTCACTGGTAGATGTAACTTTTTTACTGGAATTAAATGTCACTAAAAAATGTGCTAATCCAGATTTTTCTTTGGCGGTTAAATGTAGGCTAAGTTTGCTTCTTCGCCAAATAATATCTTCAAGATCAACAGCCCATTCTTGTTGAATTAAGTACTCTACCTCGCGTTGGTAAAGACCGGCACCAAAATACTCACCCATGCCTTCTAGTGAGTTAATTCCAGCCAAGATTTTATGACTTAACGTACCGTAAGAGCGAACATAACGCTTAATTATTTGACAGGGTAACCAGCTATATTGGTGTTGCAAGCTGGTTTGTAAATTGTGTTGATTGTCAAAATCGCCCCCTGGTAAAGCAGTATCTGCTGTTATACATTCACCCGCATCGGGAAAATGATCAATAATTCCATTAACTGCAGCTTCAGATAATTTACGGTAAGTGGTAATTTTTCCACCAAATACTGATAACAAAGGCGCTTTTCCCTTAGGTGCATCTACTTCGAAAGTATAATCACGGGTTACCGCTGCAGGCGAATCTGATTCGTCATCGAGTAAGGGCCTAACGCCTGAATAAGTCGCGATGATATCTTTGTTTGATATTTGGTGTTTAAAATGGTCATTAACTACCGAGATTAAATAATCAGTTTCTTCTTTTGAAATACAAGCTGTCGCTGGATCGCCGACATGCTCTATATCCGTTGTTCCAATCAAAGAAAAGTCATCTTCATAAGGAATAACAAAGACAATACGTTTATCTTCATTCTGTAAAATATAAGCCTGCGACTCATTATGAATACGCGGCACTATAATGTGGCTGCCTTTAATTAAACGAATTTTTTTAGGTGATGGCTTTTTTAATGCTTCATCGAAAATACTTGTTACCCATGGACCGGCAGCATTTACTAACGCTTTAGTTTTAACAAGCTGTTTTTCCCCAGTGATATTATCATTGAGTGTTACTTCCCAAATATCACCAACTCTTTTTGCATCTGAGCAACGAGTACGCGTCATAATATTCGCGCCTTTATATCTAGCGGCAATGGCATTGAGAACCACCATCCGAGCATCATCAACCCATGCATCAGAGTATTCAAATCCCTTAGTGATTGTATCTACAACGGGACTATTTTTATCAAATTTAATTCCCTTTGAGCCCTTTAGTGTTGCTCGTTTAGCTAAGTTATCATACATAAACAAGCCAATTCTTATCATCCAAGAAGGGCGTAGATGACTACGATGAGGTAAACGAAAGCGTAAAGGCCATATGATATGGGGCGCATTTTTTAATAAGATCTCACGTTCAGCAAGCCCTTCTCGAACTAAGCGAAACTCATAGTACTCGAGATAACGTAAACCGCCATGAATAAGTTTACTGCTATTTGATGATGTTGAGGAGGCAAGATCATTCATTTCACAAAGTAAAACATTTAACCCTCTACCTGTTGCATCGGCAGCAATGCCTGTACCGTTGATCCCCCCACCAATAACGAGTAAATCATAAATAACGCTTTGATCTTTCATATTGTTCCTTAGTTGCGACCAGAGGAAATTACTTTAGCCCTCACTATTTTGTCGCTTGCCTTTACTTAACGTTGATATTATTTGCTGAACAATACAACCAATGTGAAAACAAAGCAATAAATTACGAACATAAACGAACATATCTGTATACTTTTTTGATAATTAAAGAATTGTTGATTATAAAAAATTTATTTAGCAAGTAGGCTTTAAACTAAACCTTAGGAGAAGGAGCTATATATTGCTAACAGTTAGTGCTAATAAATAATGATTATAAATTAAACTAAATGTAAAGTGACGTTATGATCTGAAAGGATTTTCTGTATTTCATCAGGAGGAGGAGCATCGGTAAAAAAGTGATCTGCTTGATTAATATTACCTAAGCGTACCATAGCGTTACGACCAAATTTTGAGTGATCGGCCGCTAAAATCACTTGCCGTGAATTGGCAATAATAGCTTGAGCTACTCTAACTTCTCGGTAATCAAAATCTAAAAGTGAACCTTCGATATCAATACCACTTATGCCAATAATACCAAAGTCCATACGGAAATTTTTAATGAAGTCTTCCGTTGTTTCACCTATGACGCCGCCATCTCTATGGCGAACTTCGCCACCAGCAATAACAACAGAGAAATCTTCCTTGGCACCCAGTATAGAAGCAACATTTAAGTTATTCGTCACAATTTGAAGGCTTTTATGATCCAATAAGGCACGCGCAATGGTTTCTGTGGTTGTACCGATATTGATAAAAAGAGATGCTCCATTGGGTATCATGCGCACTAACTCAGCAGCAATTTTTTCCTTGGCCTGAAGATCCATAATTTTTCGTGTTTGATAATCAGTATTGACAGTACTTGATTCAATGCCGGCACCACCATGATGACGTGAAATTTTTTGTACTTTAGCTAACTGATTAAGATCTCGGCGAACCGTTTGTGGTGTCACCTTAAAGTGTTCAACAAGTTCATCAATGCTGACAAAACCGCTTTTTTTAATCATCTCTAAAATTAACGCTTGTCGTTGCTGTTGTGTCATTAAACTTATACTTTATGAATTAGATGTCGCTATTTTGCCACCTGCATCGACATAAGCAAACAAATTAACTAATAATATTTTATATAATCGTTTAGTTGTTATGTATAAACCACAAAATGAACATAAGTGAACTTAAGTGAAAATTTAACAACGCATTGTAATTCTTCAGCACTGACGACAATTTAGAAGCACTATCTGAATAGAAATAACATTATTTATTATCCTTTGTTTAGATAACAAAAGTTGTTTTAGACAGCGTTGATGGCGCTCACAACACTGTAAAATCGTGTGCTAGCTTTGACAGTGTTAATAGTGAATATTGTCAAAATGAACCTGTGGTAAAGACATTACACTGCGGCAACCAGTACATCAGATAATGTGTTATTGGTATTCATGTACACGAACGGAATAAAAAAACACTTACCCTTTTAAAAATTACCCATGCTTTAATACCAGCAGTTATAGAGAGGCTTCTACTATCTTTATCGTTACCATTAAAACATTATAGGTATCGAAAGAGTCATAGCAGATATAGATTCTATCGCGTGACCTAGGGCTGTGTTATATAATTCTCTTGAGGGATTAGCAGATATGTAGCAAAGAGAAAGGCATTTCGATTCAAATTAGATAAAACAACTTATGATAATTTATATGACGACTGAAAATTTCCGTACACTCCATACAAAGTAAGTAAAAGCATTATCTAGATCAAAACCTATCAGTCAAATAAGTAATCATTTTTAATTAATGATTAGGCTAAAAAATGTCTGAATTTATAGTTTATAATAAAGCATTTATTAAACGAATAAATGCTTATTGATAATAAAAAAGCTGATGATATATATAGGATTATCAGCTTTAAAATCGACGATAATTAATTATGATATAAACTATTTTAAGACTGTTTTTTAAATTTACGTGATGCAAAACCTGTCATTGCCAATAAAAAAATAGCAAATGTCGATGGCTCAGGAACCGTAGATGGCTCACGAACGTCAACACTACGTACAAAAAATGCTCCTACAGTATCGTCAACGTTATTGGTTAGGAAACCTCCTCCCCAAATATCTATACCTAGATTAACGGCTGCAATACTTGATATTGCATTTAAACCGCCTAAGTTGCTTAAACCATCGTTGTTCGTATCAGCGAGTATCCCCTGTATTAAGGGTAATCCGCCAGGACCTCCGCCAAATTTTTCATGGAGATCTTGCATAGCTATTATGCTAGCCGTTGAATGTCCTAGTCCTAGCCCGAATCCTAGAGAACCGGTTCCGTCTACTCCCAGTGTGATACCAACATTTTTAAATAGCGAGATTAATTCTACGTCTGTAGCCAAATGAAACCCATCAGCCGCCCACTGATTAGAACCTTGGAGAGCATCTAAGTTCATACCATAAAAAATTGATACATCTAACCACTCAGTTTGACCAACAGTATCGACAGTCAGTAATCCATCTGCTGCTGCTGAGTAATCTTTACTTATTAATCCTGCATTCGCATATACACCTGCAACCATAGAGCACATTATTATTAATTGCTTTAAAAGTTTAAATTTCATTGGATTTACCTCTTATAATAAATAATCGTAGAATAAATATTCGCAGAATGAATAACATAATTTTTATTATGCAAATAAACCACTCTACTCACTTATTAATGCAAAAAGCACACCAATAAAAATAACAATTAAATTCAACGACATAGAGTAAAATAAAATAATAACATTATTAAATTGCAAACTATTATGAGAAATGACTAACCAACCTTTATGACATCAGACTGCTAAACTAGATTGTAAACCGACCAAGGGCGACAAAACTTATGTTCGCTATTAGTACTTTCCAATTAAGTTAATAAATTACTATAGTAAGTAAAGTCAGTGAGCTTTAAATCTTCAGTCAAGTAATATGATCGTTAAACTAGGGTTTAACTCGTTCTTCTACGGTGAGAGGGTCGAACTAAAACCGACGGGTAAATAGCTTGTCAGTCATCTTGAATGGATAAGAATACAACCAGTAGAATCAGTAAGATAGATTACTGTATCAGAATATAGACTAAAACAAAAAAAGCCTGAATAACGAATTATTCAGGCTTTTTTTATGCGTATTGCTAAAGCAAAACGGGCTTAAAAAGAGATTATCTTTTTGCCAATTTTTCTTTAATACGTGCTTTACGGCCAGATAGCTCGCGCAAGTAGTAAAGTTTAGCTTGACGTACATCACCGCGACGTTTGACTTCAATAGAGTCAACAATAGGGCTATGTGTCTGGAATACACGTTCTACACCAACACCGTTCGAGATTTTACGAACAGTGAATGCAGAATTGATGCCACGGCTTTTTATTGCAATAACTACACCTTCAAATGCTTGAAGACGTGATTTATCACCTTCTGTAACTTTTACTTGTACAACAACAGTGTCGCCTGGTGCGAATGCTGGTAAATCTGTTTTCATCTGCTCTTTTTCGAGCATATCAATAATGTTACTCATAATACCTTCTTCCTAGGGTTCACAGGCATCAACAAAATCATTTATTATCTTCTTTAATAGAAGCTAACATTTTCTTTTGTTCTGCTGTCAGAGCTAGGTTAGTTAATAGTTCTGGTCTTCTGGTCCATGTTCTTTCTAGTGACTTAAACATACGCCATTGCTTTATGTGTTCGTGATTACCACTTAATAGCACTTTAGGTACCGACATAGCTTCTATTGAAGTGTCGAGTACTTCTGGCCTTGTGTAATGAGGACAATCTAATAAACCCTCTGAGAAAGAATCTTGCTCAGCTGACTGATTATGTCCTAAAACACCGGGCACAAAACGTGCTATAGCATCGATCATGTTCATTGCGGGGAGTTCTCCACCACTCAAAACATAATCACCGACAGACCATTCTTCGTCGATTTCCGACTCAATTAATCGTTCGTCTATGCCTTCATAACGCCCTGCTATAAATAGCAGCTTATTATGTTGTGCTAATTCGCGTACACCAGCTTGGTCGAGTTTACGTCCCTGCGGCGACAAATATATAACCTTGACTTGTTCTTTATCAGAACTACTATTATCACCTATCGCAGAATCTGCAGCGAAATTCGCAGCAGCTTTTGCAGCTTTAATAGCATCACGTAGCGGTTGCACCATCATTAACATGCCCGGACCACCGCCATAAGGACGGTCATCAACGGTTCTATGTTTATCGTGCGTAAAGTCTCTTGGATTCCACTTATGAAATTCAATTAACCCGTTACGGATCGCTCGGCCTGTCACCCCATACTCTGTAATGGCGTCAAACATTTCAGGAAAAAGGCTTATCACCCCATACCATCGTTTGTTTGTTAAAACACTATTACTCAAGTTAGAAACCTGGGTCCCAGTCAACACAAATTTGTTTATTTTCAGCACTAATTGATTTTACAACTTGTTCAAAAAGATACGGAATTAAACGCTCTTTTTGACCAAAGCCGTCATTACGATTAGCTTTAACAACCAGTACATCGTTAGCGCCAGTTTCTAAAATTTCAGAAACATGACCAAGGTCGTAACCTTTGTCAGTAACAACAGACATGCCGATCAAATCGCGCCAGTAAAACTCCCCGTCGGGCAATTCTGCTAGTGCGCTTTCGTTGACAAATATTTCTGATCCGACAAGCTTTTGGGCTATATCACGATCATCAATACCAGCAACATGAACAACGAGTCCGTTATTATGTTTGCGCCAATCAGATATATCGACTGATTGTATTTTATTCCCTAATTTTAGAGACCAAGGAAAATAGTCTAATATAGCTTCGGTTTCATCAGTGAACGAATGAATTTTCAACCAACCTTTGATACCGTAAACTGCGCCTACTTTACCTAAGATGACTTCTTTATTTATTTCTTCCACAACAACTCCTAAACCTACTAAATTAATTAAGCTGCTACTTGAGCGTCTTTAACTAACTTAGCCACACGATCAGATAAACCAGCACCCTGACCAACCCAATGGTTGATACGGTCTAGGTCTAAGCGTAATTTCTCAGCTTGACCTTCTGCTGTTGGGTTAAAAAAGCCAACTTTCTCGATGAAACGACCATCGCGAGAGTTACGGCTATCTGCAACAACAACCTGATAGAATGGACGCTTTTTGGCGCCGCCACGAGCTAAACGAATGGTTACCATATCGCCCTCTATTATTTAAAGTGTTAAAACGAATTTTCCAGACATTTCCTGACACCCTAGGTGACAGAAAAGCTCGCGTATTTTACGCTTCCTAGGATAAATAGCAAGTATAAAGATCGCCCAGTGCTAATGATAAACCTGAAATGACTAAAGACTAAAAGCAAAAAAGGTAGCGAACGCTACCTTTTGAAATTAAATATTGTTTTTCTTAACGGCCGAACATCCCGCCACCTGGGCCACCGCCTGCACCGCCTGGAGGCATCATACCCTTCATTGAGCGCATCATTTTCTGCATGCCACCTTTACCAGACATTTTTTTCATCATTTTTTGCATTTGCATAAATTGTTTTAATAAACGATTCACATCTTGAATTTGAGTACCTGAACCTGCGGCAATTCTACGTTTTCTAGAACCTTTAATAATATCAGGACGCTCACGTTCACCTTTAGTCATAGAGCTAATAATAGCTTCCATTCGTAAGGTTAATTTATCATCCATTTGATCTTTAATTTTATCTGACATATTGCCCATACCTGGCAATTTGTCCATCATGCTAGTCATGCCACCCATGTTTTTCATTTGCACAAGTTGCTCACGAAAATCTTCTAAATCAAAACTTTTACCACTTTTAAATTTTTTGGCTAATTGCTCAGCTTTCTTCTTATCAACCTTTTGTTCAACTTCTTCGATTAAAGAAAGTACATCGCCCATACCAAGAATACGTGAGGCAATACGGTCAGGATGGAAAGGTTCTAATGCTTCAATTTTTTCGCCAACACCCATAAATTTAATAGGCTTGCCGGTAATATGGCGAATAGAAAGCGCAGCACCGCCTCGAGCGTCACCGTCAGTTTTGGTCAGTATGATACCGGTTAACGGTAAAGCGTCACCAAAGGCTTTCGCTGTGTTTGCCGCATCTTGTCCCGTCATTGCATCAACGGTGAATAATGTTTCTATTGGATTAATAGCCGCGTGTAGGTCTTGTATCTCAGTCATCATGTCTTTATCGACATGTAAACGACCCGCAGTATCAACAATTAATACATCAAATAAAAACTTTTTAGCATGTTCAATAGCTGCATTAGCAATATCTATTGGTTTTTGCGAAATATCACTTGGGAAAAATTCAATATTAATTTCGTTTGCTAATGTTTCTAGCTGTTTAATAGCAGCCGGACGATAAACATCGACACTGACGACTAATACCTTTTTCTTTTCACGCTCTGTTAAGTATTTTGATAACTTTGCCACAGAGGTTGTTTTACCCGCCCCTTGTAAACCTGCCATTAATACAATGGCTGGCGGAGCCGCTTTTAAATTAAGGGTCTCGTTGACTTCACCCATAGCGTGTTCAAGTTCTTTTTGAACAATTTTTACGAAGACTTGTCCTGGAGTAAGACTTTTAGAGACATCTTGACCAACCGCGCTCTCTTTTACTTTAGCGATAAAATCACGAATAACCGGTAAGGCAACATCCGCTTCAAGAAGTGCCATACGCACTTCACGTAATGTTTCTTTAATGTTGTCTTCTGTTAATCGGCCACGGCCGCTGATATTTTTTAACGTTTTCGTTAAACGATCGGAAAGATTCTCAAACATGTATGACTCTATATTGTGCTGAATATAAAAATTATTGCATATTATACCCGCCAATAAAATAAGCGAAAGGATTAATAGCAAATCCTCTCAGTTTCTTCATACTCATTAGCGTTAGATTTATCAATTAACTACAAGAGTAAAGTACAGCAGATCAGATAAATAAATCGTCGTTATTTGATAACGACTAATGCACCTTAATATAAGTATGGTAAGCTGTAGGTTGGTTTAACTTTTATATAATTAATATAGTGACTGTCTTGGAATATTTATCTGCATTACTGACAAACTTTTTAGCCCTAAGTGCTGAAGCAAGTCCTTGGTTATTATTAGGTTTACTCATCGCTGGTTTAATGAAGTCTTGGGTACCCACTAAAATTTTAAGTCAACATTTAGGCGAAGGGAAACTCGCTATTATTAAAGCCGCACTCATTGGCGCACCTTTACCTTTATGCTCATGTGGTGTTATCCCTGTTGCGACTGAATTACGTCGCAGTGGCGCTTCCGCTTCTGCAACCTCATCCTTCTTAGTTGCGACCCCAGAAACAGGCGTTGACTCTGTTTCTGTTTCATATGCTTTATTAGGGCCAGTGTTTGCTATTTATCGTCCAATAACTGCGATATTTTCTGCTATTATTACAGGCTTATTGGTTTCAACGATAAAAAAAGAAGACATTACTCTGCCAAAATCAGCAGCTGATGATGCACCTAGTTGTTGTCCAAGTAAGAAAAAAGTAGTTAATGAACCTGTACTTGCAACAGAAAATGTAAAGTCTTCATGTTGTGCCAGTGAAAAAATTACTGTACCACCAACAAAATCTACAAGCTTTATCAGTAAAACCACCTCAGGTATTCATTACGCGGCAACGCAATTGATAGACGATATCATTATTTGGTTATTAGTCGGCTTGGTTTTTGCCACGTTAATAAAAACATTTTTACCCGCCTCTTTTTTACTTAGCTACGGTAGTGGTTTAGGCGCAATGTTAGTGATGATCGTTATATCAATCCCTATGTATATTTGTGCCACTGCATCGACCCCTGTCGCCGCTGGCTTTATTTTAGCCGGTATATCTCCTGGCACGGCGTTGGTCTTTATGATGGCTGGCCCTGCAACCAATATTTCAACATTGGGCGTCATTAAAAATGAAATGGGCAGCAGTGTTTTAATCCGGTATTTATTAGGTATTTCGTCGTGTGCAATTGGCTTTGGCTTACTACTTGATTGGGGCTTGGCGTTTTTTGATATTAATATTACGCAGCAAATGCAACATAGCCATGAGTTACTACCCTTTTGGTTTGGGTTAACTTGCGCAGGGTTAATTGCCTTTTTATCAATAAAGCCTTTAAGAAAATTAGTTTTATAGTTTTAATATAGGGTGTATTACCCGCATTCTGATAGAATCGTTTGCAGGTATAAATACCTAACTTTTAAGTTCTTGTGTGGGAGCACGTTGTGAGTTTTTCGGATATTTGTTCTTTAATTGCATTTTTTGCTTATGCTGTAGCAACTTCTGCAATGTTATTACGTTTATTTCACCCTAAAGGGCCTAATTTAGTTTTTGTATTATTTTTTGGCTGTTTAGCTATGGTGCTTCACACGTTAAGTAATGCACAGTTTTTAGTTGCTCAAGCGGATATTAACTTTGCATTGCCTAACGTTATTTCTTTAGTCAGTTTAATTATTTGTTTATCAGTCTCTGCATTTGCTTTGCGCTTTAAGGTGAATTTACTCTTACCAGTTATTTATGGTTTTGCGGGTATTTGGCAATTTTTGATGGTATTCATACCGAGTGTTGAACAAGCCCCCTTAATTAATCACCAATTAAGTGTAATAAGCCATGTAACGCTTGCACTGCTCTCTTATTGTACGCTGATTATTGCGACACTTTATGCGTTTCAAGTGGCTTACATCCATTTTAAATTAAAAACAAAAAATTTGGCGGCGGTCAATCATTTACCGCCACTGATGCAAGTTGAAGGTCAGCTTTTTATTATATTAAGTATTGGCACGAGTTTTTTATTACTCAGCCAAGTTATTGGCTTCTTATTTTTAGATGGGATGATCTCACACGAAAACTTACATAAAACAATATTGTCTATATTAGCCCTACTGGTCTATTCAACGATACTCTGGGGTCATTACAATAGGGGTTGGCGAGGACATCGAGTATTAATATTAATGGTTACCGGTAGTGCTTTATTAACATTGGCATATTTCGGTAGTCGATTTGTTAAAGAATTTATTTTACTGTAAATTATCAAAATAATGGTCATTAAATAAGTATATAACGTACTTAATGACTATCTATAACACAACATAGGGTTCCTTTTTTGGACAACATATCAACGGAAATGCTCTTTGCCATTCTTGGCATTCTAATTATTCTATCAGCCTATTTTTCAGGATCTGAAACTGGCATTATGTCGCTTAACCGCTATCGACTTCGCCATTTAGAAAAACAAAATCATCAAGGTGCTAAACGCGTCAGTAAATTATTAGAGCGTCCAGACCGTTTAATTGGTTTAATACTTATTGGCAATAATCTTGTTAATATAGCGGCCTCTGCGATTGCCACTATTATCGGCTTACGTTTATTTGGTGACATGGGTGTGTTGGTTGCAACCATTGCATTAACACTTGTTGTGCTTATTTTTTCTGAAGTAACCCCAAAAACATTAGCGGCGTTATACCCTGAAAAAATCGCTTTTCCAAGCTCAGTTGTCTTATCTGTTTTATTGAAGCTGTTGTTCCCTTTCGTTGTTGCTGTAAATTGGATCACTAACGGTTTATTGCTATTAATCGGTGTTAGTTCTGAACAACGTGTTCATCACAGTTTAAGCTCAGAAGAACTTAGAACCGTTGTTAATGACTCTGGGGCTATGTTACCCGAGCGCGATCAAAATATGTTGGTCGGTATTCTTGATTTAGAGAAAGTGACCGTTGAAGATATTATGATCCCACGTAATGAGTTAGTGGGCATTGATATTAATGATGACTGGAAAAAGATTCAAAAACAACTGGCACAATCAAACCATACCCGTGTGTTATTGTATCGAGACAATATGGATGATGTTGTCGGTTATATTCATCTACGTGATGCATTGAAACTCTTATTCAAAAATCAATTTACTAAAACCACCTTAATCAGAGCAATAAAAGAATTATATTTTATTCCCGAAGGCACCACCCTGAATGTGCAACTATTAAAGTTTCAGCATGCCAAAGAACGATTAGGCTTAGTCGTCGATGAATATGGGGACATTCAAGGCTTAGTAACCCTAGAAGATATTTTGGAAGAAGTCGTTGGTGACTTTACAACAACGATGACGCCGACGACAAGTGAAGAGGTTAATGCACAACCTGATGGTAGTTATTTAGTCGATGGTAGTGCTACGGTGAGGGATATTAATAAAGAAATGACATGGAATTTCCCTACCGATGGCCCTAAAACATTAAACGGCTTAATTATCGAATATTTAGAAGATATACCAGAAGCTAATTTAAGTGTACGTATAGCAGGTTACCCTTTAGAAATTGTTGATGTCTCAGATAATATGATCAAAACAGTTAGGATCCTTCCTGAACTTTATCTCGATAATGATAAAGAAAAGTAGCAAGTTTGGTTACACCACAGATATAACACAAGGCCTTAAATCATCATTTTAAGGCCTTTTTTTATGAAATCCTTATCATAGTAACAATTACTTTTAGATGCTCTTATTTCTTCTTTTGTGGATAATAGCAGCAAGCCACAAAGTTATTCACAGAGTTATTCACACCACTTGATCTAATAATGATTTTTCCACAATTTCTGTGGATAACAAAACGCAGCCCAATAAGAGCCAGCCCTCAAATAATGCAATGCCTTTCTTTAATATTTATGAAGTTTTTTTTACAATAATTTTTATGATAAGAAACGAAAGCCTTTGCGAGCATTTTTACTGCAAAGAGATTATATAAGCACTATTTATGCTACATGTTATCACTACTTATGTTATGTAACTCGGCGAACAATCATTGGCTTTAATTTAGCCTTAAAACTAAAAAGCATGACCTTTTTATAAAAGACCATGCTCACAAAGCTAATTACAGTTATATCGACAAATAAACTTTATGCAAAAAATAATCGCCATAACCAACCATGATTTAAATCTGCTTCACAGCTTTTTAATTGGCTACTGTAGCGCCGTGCTCGGTTATCGACTTTGCGGGCGACTTTTGCCAGCCAAGGCTTCTGTTTATAAGAGCGACGTTTAAAGCCCCCCCAACCTTCGTGATAATTTAAATATTGGTTGTAAGCATCCCATTTAGAGACCTTATTAATTTTCTGTGTTTTAAATATAAACCAACCCATAAAATCGATAGCGTCGTCAAAGTCATCACGGTCGGCGCCAGAATTGTCTGTTTCTTTAATATAATCATCCCAAGTCATCGTTTTTGCTTGAGAGTAACCGTAAGCAGTACTTACCCGACCCCAAGGGATAAAACCCAGTAAATAGTCTCTAGGAGGCAAAGCATCGGCTCTAAATGAACTTTCTTGGAACATCATACTCATGGGCACATGGATAGGCACCCCCCAACGCTCACGCACTTCTTTGGCAGCAAAATACCAATCACGGTGTTCACGAAAAATTTCACAGATATTTTCAGGATTTTTTGGCGGTGATGTAGCACAACTTGAGAGGAGTATGATGCTGAACAATGAAATAAGAAAAGGTTTAATAAACGACATAACATCAGTACGTTATTGGATTGGATATTGTTATCATGCCAGAAAGACGACCTTATACCAACTAGATAATAGTGAGAGTAGTAGTGTAAAAAATATTTTTCATTTTAAATGAAACATTATTGAACTAAAACTAGAACTGCCACTCTTACTTAGCAGTGTTTATGTTTCTCCCTTAGTAGTTATGTTTTTATTGCGCATTCTTTTTTAAGTAATGCGTTTTTTTTTGCCTAAATTCCAGTAAACGTTTATCAACATTTTATCCGGAACAACTGATTTAATCACCAACGACTCTGCCGATAAAACAATGAATAAAAATAGCTAAATAAATGGAACTAAAACCACAACTAACACTCTTACTTTATAAGTGTTTATGTTTCTCCCTTAGTAGTTATGTTTTTATTGCGCATTCTTTTTTAAGTAATGCGTTTTTTTTTGCCTAAATTCCAGTAAACGTGTATCAACATTTTATCCGCAACAACCGATTTAATCACCAACGACTCTGCCGATAAAACGATGAATAAAAATAGCTAAATAAATGGAACTAAAACCACAA